>CAYFUP010000001.1:0-71480 GCA_964346235.1 uncultured Bacteroidales bacterium
CTGGAATTTGACAACTTTAAAAATTACCGGCAGGCCCTTGAATCCACTAAACCGTTTACCAGCGATTTGGTGATTTTAGGTGAATATAAAAAAGGAAGATCCATTATCTGAAGGATAGAAAGAATGATGGTAAAATAGAAAATCATTATAATGCAGGGGATATAATAATCAAATAGCGTTTGATTCATAATGATCGAGTACTCATGCAATATGGTATCTCAGATCATTCAATATACTAAATTAAGCAAGTAAAGTAATGTTTTTGATAAATCCAGCAATATGATCATTGAACAGGCCAAAAGATTAAAGAGTGTGAAGGAATACTATTTTTCCAGAAAGCTAAGGGAAATCACTCAAATGAAGGAAGCAGGCAAGTCCGTGCTAAACCTCGGAATTGGCAGTCCTGACCTCCCCCCTTCCCCTGAAGTCATCCATACTTTACAACAAGAATCCGGTAAGGAAAATGTTCATGCCTACCAAAGTTATACCGGCATTAATGATTTACGGGAAGCATTTTCAGACTGGTACGGGCAATATTTTAAAGTGACCCTGAATCCGGCTGCTGAGATTTTGCCTTTAATGGGCTCCAAAGAAGGCATATTGTTTATCTCCCTGGCATTCTTAAATCCGGGCGATGGTGTCCTGGTGCCTAATCCGGGTTACCCCACCTACACGTCAGTCTCAAACCTGGTTCAGGCCAACATTATCAATTACCCATTGGATGAAGCAAACAAGTGGCAGCCGGACTTTGAAATGCTGGATAAAATGAATTTATCCAATATAAAGCTCATGTGGGTCAATTATCCCAATATGCCGACCGGCGCGGATGGATCAAAAGAATTGTTTGAAAAACTGGTAGCCTTTGGTAAAAAGCATAAAATACTGGTTTGCAATGACAACCCATATAGCTTTGTTTTAAATGAGGAACCTAAGAGCATTCTGGCTTATGACCAGGCAAAGGAAACCGCCATTGAATTAAATTCACTCAGCAAATCTCATAACATGGCCGGATGGCGGATTGGCATGATTGCAGGAGCACAGGATTATATTCAGACCATTATTAAAGTTTCCAGCAATGTTCATTCAGGCATGTTTCTTCCACTGCAAAAAGCTGCCGTGGAAGCCCTCAGGCAACCCAACGCATGGTACGAACAATTAAATAAAAAATATCAGGCAAGAAGAAGCATTGTATATCATATCTTTGACAGGCTTAAATGCAGCTATGATAAAAATCAAAAGGGACTTTTTGTTTGGGCCAGAATTCCGGAAACCTATGAGAATGCTGAAACATATTCAGAAAAGATATTGCAGCAGGCACATGTGTTTGTCACCCCGGGATTTATTTTTGGGAGCAAAGGCGACCGGTATTTAAGAATTTCGTTATGCAGTCATGAGGAAACGCTGGAAGAAGCCCGTAAAAGAATTGGCCGGATACATTAAAGTTCCGGATGATATGAAATTTTTATTAATAAGCTGATAACGATTAAATAATGATGGGTTGAGTTATATGGAATTAAATTGGTTAATAAATATTTATAAGTTTATATATCAACTATACATTTAAAGAAGCGAATATTCAGAAAACCAATAAACCAAATAGTTATGGCTGACAAATTAAATCTCGAAAAATTCACCTTACCGGGCCTCCGTGACGAAAGGCCTTTGATCATGGCAGGCCCTTGCAGTGCGGAGACAGAATCTCAGGTAGTCAATACTGCCAAACAAATAGCCAAACATGGCATCCAGATATTCCGCGTGGGTGTCTGGAAACCCCGCACCAGGCCAGAGACTTTTGAAGGGCATGGAACCAAGGCATTGCCCTGGCTTAAAAAGGCCAAGGAAGAGACCGGTATGTTCATGGCCATTGAAGTGGCCAATGTAAAACATGTTTATGAAGCCCTGAAACATGGGGTGGATATTTTATGGTTGGGTGCCCGTACCACAGCAAATCCTTTTGCCGTGCAGGAGATTGCTGATGCCATAAATGGTGTTGACATCCCTGTGCTGGTTAAGAATCCCATCAATCCGGATGTTGAATTATGGATTGGGGCACTGGAAAGAATTAACCGGGCCGGAATAACAAAACTAGCAGCCATTCACAGGGGATTTTCAAGTTATGAAGGAACCATTTACCGGAATCCGCCTCAGTGGGAAATACCCATAGAACTGAAAAGGCGTTTTCCCGACTTGCCGGTCATTACCGATCCGAGTCATATTTGCGGCACCTGGGAAAACCTATTTGAAATATCCCAGAAAGCCATGGACCTGAATTTTGATGGCTTGATCATCGAATCACATGAGAACCCTGAAGAAGCCTGGAGTGATGCCAAACAGCAATTATCCCCGATTGAATTAAAAGCCATGCTGGATAAAATTGTGCTGAGACATCCAGAGATTGACGAAAACCTTAAAGCCACCCTGGAAGAAATGCGATTAAAAATAGACAAGTTTGATGATGAGATCATTAAAATTTTTGAGAAAAGAATGGATGTGGCTGAGAAAATCGGATTATACAAAAAACAGAATAAAATCACCATCCTGCAATCCAAGCGCTGGGACGAAATTCTGAATAAACGAATTAAGCAAGGTGACATGAAAGGACTATCCGCAGATTTTATCACAAAGATTTTCCGGGCCATTCACCAGGAATCCATCAACCACCAGGAAAAAATCATGAGTGCAGAGGAAAAGGACAGCAAGCAGCGGATCAAAAGCCAACAGGAAGCCAAAAGCTAAATGTATAGATGGCAGACAAAATCGCAATTATTCATTAATAACCCGATTTAGTGAAATTACCATATGGAGCGCTTAACCATTAACCTTGGTTCACGAAAATCAAATATCCTAATCGGAGAAAGACTGGAGAACCTTTCAAAGTATGTCCCCGATACCCGGGTCATCATCATTACAGACGAAAATGTTTATCATCTTTACCGTCATTTGTTTCCCGGATATGAGGCCATCGTCATCGGAACAGGAGAAAAAAACAAAACCCTGGAGACTACCCAGTATATTTATGAGCAGCTGATTGAAAAGGGTTTGGACCGTTCCGGTTATGTTGTGGGCATCGGAGGAGGCATTGTATGTGACATTGCCGGTTTTGCGGCATCTACCTACATGCGGGGTATCCGGTTCGGATTTGTATCCACCACCCTGCTCTCGCAAGTTGACGCCAGCATTGGAGGAAAAAATGGGGTGAATCTTCATGGTTACAAAAACATGATAGGGGTATTTAACCAACCGGATTTTGTGATATGTGATTTCAACCTGTTAAAATCCCTTCCGCCCGGTGAATTCCGTACGGGTTTTGCAGAAATCATCAAGCATGCCTGTATTCAAAACCGCTCCATGTTTGAATTCATTGAAAAGAACCATAAGAAGGCCCTTAGAAATGATTATGACACGATTTACAAATTGGTATATGATTCCCTGATTATAAAGGGCAGCATAGTGGAAAAAGATGAACGGGAAAGCGGGGAACGCCGGAAACTAAACTTTGGACACACTTACGGGCATGCCATTGAAAAGATTACCGGCATATCCCATGGAGAAGCCATCAGTCAGGGCATGACCATTGCCACCGGTTTATCGCTAAAAAAAGGTTATTTAAGTGAAGAAGAAAACAACCGGATACTGGAATTGTTAAAAAAGTTCAAACTTCCCATTGAAGTTAAGGCGGATAAGAAAGAAATATTCGAGGTGTTAGGCAAAGACAAGAAAAGAGAAAAAGATGACATGAATTTTGTATTATTGCAAGGCATTGGGAATGCTGTTATAGAAAAGATAAACATAAATGAACTGGAGCATCTGATCTAAAATGAGATGAACCGAGCTTGCGAGCTCGCCAAAGGCAACCAAGCTGGCTAATTCACCGGATGCAGATGAGCTGGCAAGTTCGCCGGAGGCAGATGAGCTGGTATGTTCACCAGAGGCAGATAATTATGAGGGCTCCATACGGTTTGAAACGAGAAAGTTAATTTTTAAATACCTCATTACATTGGAAATGAGTTGTTTAACCTAATGGTTACCACGTATGGTTGATAAAAATTCATATATGATCAAGATAAATAAAACATTTACATTAAAAACCAAAACCACAGCATCGTGAATCAATTTGGTCAATTATTCAGAATCAGCATATTTGGAGAATCCCATGGAATCAATGTAGGTGCAGTCATTGACGGGGTACCTGCGGGTTTACCCCTCGATCCGGCCGACTTCAGTGAGGATTTTGCGCGTCGCAAAAGCGGAGCCAAAGGAACTACCCCAAGAAAAGAAGATGATATTCCCAACATTGTCAGCGGCGTGTTTAACGGTCATACCACCGGAGCACCCATTGCTGTATTGTTCTACAATAAAAACACCCGTTCCAGGGATTATTCAAACCTAATCGATACACCCCGTCCGGGGCATGCCGACTATACCGCATCGAAAAAATTCGGAGGGTATCAGGATTACCGGGGCGGCGGTCATTTTTCCGGTCGAATTACCCTGGGATTGGTTGCAGCCGGTGTTATAGCCAAGAAATTAATTGATCCGGTAGAAGTAAAAACCAGACTCCTGGAAGTTGGGGGAAATCCGAATATTGAAGAAGCCATCCACCATGCCATGGAAAAAAAAGATTCCATTGGAGGCATAATTCAATGTGCGGCTACCAATATGCCTGTTGGACTTGGAGAACCATTCTTTAATTCTTTCGAAGCACTACTCAGTCACATGATATTTTCCATTCCTGCCATTAAGGGAATTGAATTTGGGGCCGGATTTCAGGCAGCCAGGATGTGGGGCAGTGAACACAACGATTGGTTTGTTTCCACGGAAGGAAAAACAGCCACTAATCATTCCGGCGGATTAAACGGCGGCATCAGCAATGGCAACGATTTGGAATTCCGTGTGGTGGTCAAACCCACCTCCAGCACCGGTCAGGTTCAGCAAACCATGAATTTCAAAACCGGTAAAACCGAAGATTTAAAGATAGAAGGCAGGCATGACACCTGTATTGCATTGCGCATACCCGTAGTTGTAGAAGCTGCAACCGCCATTGTTCTTGCCGACTTCATGCTTCAGGCACAAAAAATCAAGCGGGTGTTGTAAATAAAAAATTTCAATCTATTGCCTTCATCTCCCTGTTGCATTGTTCTAAAGAGCTGGGTGTTGTAAATAATAAGTTTAAATAGTTTTTTGCTAACTAGCTTGATTACAAATATATAGCATTACAAACTGATATGCTTGATAAACAGCTTCAGGGTGTGGACAACAGCCTCTTTAAAAGGCACAATTTCAGGCATGGTCACACTGATTCTTATTAAAAGCTTGCTACATATTTTATTTGGTTTTGGTATGTATATCTGTGAAATTTTTCCTTGTTTTACCTTGACCGAGGTTATTTGTTTTAACGTCTCTAAGGCTTCTTTAACGGTAATATCCTATGCGCTGGATTTATAAAGTTGTTGGCGAGCTTTCAGGCAAATATCCTGAAATAGAAAATGCATGCGCAGTGTGTACATTCTTTGGTTTTGATCTTCCATTGATTACCAATAATGCTACTGCACAAGAAAACAAGATGTATCTTACAAACAATGTATTTTTTGAGTTTTTTTCTTTTTTACTTTTTCCTTCTTCCTTTTTACTTTTTCCTTCTACCTTTTTCCTTTTTCAATTCTTCCTTCTACCTTTTATCTTCCCAACACAGGAAGCCTGACATAGAAACTGGTCCCCTTCCCCACTTCCGATTCAAACCAGATTTGTCCATCCAGGCTTTCGATAATGCTTTTCACAATGGCCAGTCCAAGTCCCATACCACTCGATTTCGTGGTAAAACTGGGCTGAAAAAGCTTATCTCTGGCATCTTCATTGATGCCTTTGCCATTATCACTCACTTTCACTGTCACAGCAGCCTTCTCTGCAGTTCCTTCAGCATCATGAACCACAGCATCTTTTTCAATATTCCCATCATCATCATGACCTTCAGCACCCTTTTCAATATTTCTATCATCATGACCTGAAACAACATCATCATGACCTGCAGTTTCCTCATCACCTCCGGTAATAGCAGCACCCTTTTCAGCATCAGCAGTTCCACTTATGGCAACAGGAGCTTCACCGGAATCAGCAAAATGATTTTCTTCAGAACCAGTTTCATTGTTGGCGCCACCAACATGGCCGTCACCAACATCTCCCTGATCTGCCAGCACTTCAACTGTTATTTTGCCTTCCCTCGACTTCGGAATGGCCTGTATGCCGTTTTTTATCAAATTCGAGAAAACCCTGATCAATTGTTCTCTGTCAGCATACACCCTGATGTCCCCTTCTTGATCATACTTAAGCTCAAAGCTTACATGATCATACTCTGAAAACAATTGAACCGAGTAATTAATGATGGAAATGATATTGTTTTCCCGGTTTTTAGCCCGGGGCATTTTGGCAAAATTGGAAAACTCCGTGGCGATGTACGACATGTTATCGATTTGTTCAACCAACGAATTGGTAATTCTTTCGAAATTTTCCTCCCAATGGGCGCTTTTGGCTTTCCATGATCGTTTAAGGTGCTGAACACTCAGTTTCATGGGTGTTAACGGATTTTTTATTTCATGGGCAATCTGTTTGGCCATTTCACGCCAGGCACTCTCCCGTTCCGACTTGGCTAATTTCTCTGCACTGACCGATAATTCGTTCACCATGCGGTTATAATCCTTTATCAAATCACCAATCTCATCATCACTTTCATAATGAATGGGTTTGTTTTGTTTCTTCAGGCTGATTTCCCGAATCCGGTCCTGTATCAAACGAAGCGGTTCCGTGAGTTTGTTGGAAATGAAAATCGCAATCAAAATCGATAATGCAATCAGCACGGCATAAATGTTCAGCAGGGCGATGGCAATGGTATATATTTCATTGGTCAGGGCATTTTGCTTGGTGAAGTATGGTAAATTGATGTATGCCAACACCTTGTTATCCATATTCATAAAAGGAACATAAGCTGATATATAGTCCAGCTTTCCGATGTTTTCTTCATGAATATACCTGGCCTTGTTTTTAATGATCAAATGATAAAAAGCTTCCTGGTTCATGCGCTCACCTATGAGTCCGCGACGATAAATTTCCGGTCTGGATGTAGCCAGCAATTCCCCCCGCTGGTTAAATAAATTGATATCGGTATAAAATATATTTGATAGTTCCCGCAGCAAATAGGTCAAATAGTTTTCCCACCGGTTATCAAAGCTTTGTTCAAAGCCAAGCTCATTTTCCAGCTCCACCAAGACGGATTGTATCTTCTCGTTAATCCGTTCATAATGATTCCGTTCCGATTGATGAATGCTGTAGATGATGGTGGCAGCTGCTGTAATCACCAAAGAAAGTAACATAATGCCGATCATGGAAAGCTTGATTTTGTTCTTGAAATTATTGCGAAAACCTTTAAAGATCCATGGAAACTCGGTAAAAAGGGAAAGAATGTTCAACAAAATAAACAAAAAGATAAATATATAGGTAAAGGAAGCAATGGCATCCCTCACCTTTAATCCCGGGTAGTTAAGTATAATAACATTCTCATCATCAACATTGTATATCAGAAAGCGATGATGATTTTCCCTGAACTCAGCAAATTCCTTATCAATGGCACACATTTCCATACATTTGAGCTTGAAAGAATAATCACCATACCGGGTAATCAGATTTCCGTTATGATACTTGGCATAGGAATAATTTTCAAGATACCTGGGCTGGTTTAAATTATCTGTCAGCAACAATTCGGGATATCCCAGCTGTTCAGAGATTAACTTGGAATCCAGTGAAATAAACAAACTGATATCCGGATTATCGGTCACTTCAAAGACCAGCCTTCCAAGGTAACTGATGCGGCCATTTAAATTCTCCAGAAAATAGAAACTGGTATTGGGTACTTCTATGCCTTCTTCATCAATCATATCCTCAAAGAAGGAATAACAATGCACCATTTCATCCGTGTTCTCAAGCAGCAGGTTATGTGTGGAGTCACAAATGGTCACCTGCATATCGTATTTATTATAATAGCCGGTAAAATACTTTTCCTGCAGATAGGCTTCAAGTCGCGTATCACTTTCAATCGGCCCTTTTACAAACTGGTTTACGAATTTATCATTCTTGACTTTGGATTCTATTTCCTTGAACAATATCTCTGCAATTTGATCCCTTTCATTGGCAAGATTGACGGCCAGGACTCTGCTTTCCCTTCTCATTTTCTGCCTGGTGGTATTTTCAATAAAAGCCAGGGTATATAAGGCAAGAATTAAGATGATTAATGCAAAATGCGCATAGTGATAGGGTTTTCTGTTTTGCCGGCTATAAATAACGGCAATGGTGAACAAACCATAAAAAATCACAGAATAAAGAGAAACCAGTTCGGTTACGAAAAACAAAACGATCATGGCCATAGCAGGCGGTAACAAAATATAATACAGCAAGAAAGATTTGCTGGAAGAGCCGGAAAAGGAATAAATGATCTTATCGGTTATAAGCATAAATGACGCCAGCAGCAAGGCAATAACCAAAAAGCCTGTCAGCGATAAATAATTAATATTTAGTATTCTATAAAATTCAAAATTAATGGTGGAGTCATTGATTAAGCTTTTAAACAACTCGAGAAGAAATAAAAAATACCCCCCCATGCTTAGTCCGGCCAATACCGCTGCAAAAGGTTTGGCCATCCTTCTCAAGTTTCCGGGGAATAACCCTGCATGACGGTATATAAGCCATGCAAAGAAAAATATCAATAAGGCATTAATGAATAATGCCCCTAATGAGTTGAAGCATAATGAATGGGCGTAATGGCGGGAGTTAAATAAATCAATGCCATGAAATTCTTCAGGCATATTCATTTTAATCATCAGAAAACGCAATCCGGAGACTACCAAAATAATAAACAGCAAAATGAGATTCTTCCGAAGCGATGGTATTTTTTTCTTTAACCATTCATTGAAGAAAAGGAATAAACCAATCATTGAAAGCAAAAAAAAGATAAAAAACAGATTAAGATAAACGGATTTTTTATCCTCAGATTCCGGAGGTTTCAGGGCAAAAAGATATTCACCATATTTAGAATGGATTTTAAGGCCATCTGCATGATTTGCCGTATCAATGGATACCTTGTCACTGATGTTAAAATCCTGATGGTAATGATTTGTTAAAAAAACATTTTCATAGGAGTATACTCGTTTGATTAATATTAGTCCAAGCAGGGTTGTTTCTCCCAAGGTTTTCTTCTTCACGACAAACCATCCGTTATCCAGCTGAATGACCGGCCGGTTTAATAACTGAGGGGAATAAGTTTCAGGTACAGTAATTGAATTATCTGTCCAGAACCTTAAGGTATCCTTTTCATATATAAAAAAAGTGATTCCTTTTTCAGTAAATAGCTGGTAATATTTTGATGCCGATTGATAGAGAATCTCCTGGAAGTTTTCTTTTTGACAATGACGGGCAAATGACTGAATGATTTGATGGGTATATTTTTCTTTCTCATGCAGGGTTTTATATATATTTTCCTTATCAACCCGGTACCGGTTCGAATGATGGTATTGAAAATGAAAGAACGCATTTAAAAGGATAAACCCAATAAACACAATAAAAGCTTTGCTTGTCCGGTTCAAACCACCAAAATTCATCTGTGATAAATGTTATGTTAAACTCTTGTATTTCAATTATATAAATTAAATAAAGTCAACTATTTCGTTTCAAATGCCGATGGAGCCCTCATGTTTATCTCAACTCATTTTGTGAACGGGCGTTGATGAGGGGTTCATAATGTAGTCTTTCTGCAATAACATTCCTTATTATTCATGATGGTAGGATTCCCCCTTAATGATGGTAAGCGCCCTGTATAGCTGTTCAACAAACACCAGCCTGATGAGTTGGTGTGAAAAAGTCATTTTCGACATCGCTATGTTTTGGTACTTACTTTTCAGTTCATCCGTGAGCCCAAATGCACCTCCTGCCACAAATAACATCCGTTTTTTTCCATAATGGAAACATGTTTCCATATATTTTGCAAAATCAATCGAATCAAATTCCTTGCCTTTTTCATCCAAAAGAATCACAAAATCATCTTTTCTGATTCTTTTTTCGATGGCCTCCGAATCCTGTTTTTTATGATGATCAATACCAGGCTTCCCTGCAATTTTTTTTTCCGGGATGACTTCCAGTTCGAAAGGCAAATAAAATTGAATTCGCTTTGCATAAAGGTCAATCCCTTCCTGTAAATACTTTTGATTGGTTTTTCCTGTCATCAATAAAACAATCTTCATATACGCTATTTTTTATCTTTGCACGATATTTGTAAAATTAAGTTATTAAAATTAATATTTTTGATTTCTATATCTCAAATTCGGACTGATAATTGTACGGAAAAAATATAAACCATAAAGAACAAGAGGATGCGCCTTAGCAAGAATTATTTCATGCTTTTATTTTGCTTATCGCTCAGCCAGTTTAACACCTCTCTGGCTCAAGACCTACCAAAAGATATTATGGTTGCTTTTAACGACGGAAATGCACGCATGCTTGCCGGCTTTTTTAACACCCGCATCGAACTGACCATTTTTGATGAAGAAAACATATACAGCAAAACCCAGGCGCATCAGATCCTTGAAAGCTTCTTTCACCAGTTTCCTCCAAAAGATTTTTATTATATTTATCATGGCGGAAAAGACAAAAGCAAATATGCCATAGGTGAGTTTAATTGTACAAAAAATAAGTTTAGGGTAACCATTTATTTAAAAAACAGCAACAGAAAATTTTTAATTCATCAGTTACGCATCGAGCATGACAATAATCAATGAGTCATATCTGAATACATTCATAGATATTTCCCTGCAGGAAGACTCAGGAGACGGGGACCATACTTCATTGGCCTGTATTCCTGCAGAATCTCAGGGTATGGCAAATCTTATCATCAAGCAGGATGGTATTATGGCAGGCATGGAAACGGCTGAAAGAATATTTGAAAGAACGGATAAAAACCTGGAGATGATTCCATATCTGGAAGACGGGCGTCAGATAAAAGCAGGAAATATTGCTTTTTTGGTGAAAGGGAAAGCGCAATCCATTCTGAAGGCTGAACGGCTGGTGTTAAATGTCATGCAAAGAATGAGCGGGATTGCGACCGAAACCCATAATTACGTGAAAGCCATTGAGGGCTTAAATGCAGTGATACTAGATACCCGGAAAACAACTCCGGGAATGCGTTTGCTTGAGAAGGCAGCCGTAAAAGCAGGTGGTGGAGAAAATCACAGAATGGGGCTCTATGACATGATCATGATCAAAGATAACCATAAATATTATGCGGGTGGCATCGAAAATGCCATTAAGGCTGTTAAGAACTACTTAAGGGATAACAATAAGGCATTAAAAATTGAGGTAGAGGCCCACAGCCTTGAAGATGTAAAAGAAATAACGGACACCGGCGGAATTGAACTCATTCTGCTTGATAATTTCAGCATTGCTGAAACCAGGGAAGCTGTCAAGATCATCGATGGCCGCTGTAAAACGGAATCTTCCGGGGGCATTACGATGGATACCATCAGAAAATATGCGGAATGCGGAGTGGATTACATATCGGTGGGTGCTTTGACGCATCAAATTAAAAGTCTGGACATGAGTTTAAAAGCCATTTAATAATATGACCAACATTTCAGCAATCAGAAAAGAATATAAACTTCACCAACTGGATGAAGTCCACATGGATAAAGATCCATTCAAGCAGTTTAAAAGGTGGCTGGAAGAAGCCTTGCATGCCAAGGTACAGGAACCCACGGCCATGAGTCTTTCAACCATTTCAGATGAGGGAAAACCTGCTTCGCGGACTGTTTTATTAAAAGATATCTATGATGATGGATTTGTGTTTTTTACCAACTATGAAAGCAAAAAGGCCAGGCATCTGGATAGCAATCCCAATGCATCCTTATTATTTTTCTGGCCCGAAATGGAACGCCAGGTAAGAATTGAAGGGAAGGTAAACCGCATTGCCAGCGAGGAATCTGATAAATATTTCCACAGCAGGCCTAAAGAAAGTAAGATTGGTACCTGGGCTTCCCCTCAGAGCCAGGAAATACCTGACAGGGAATATCTGAATAAACTGAAAGAAAAGTTTGAAAAAAGGTTTGGCTCCATTATGCCAAAGCGGCCTGACACCTGGGGAGGTTATATCCTAATCCCCGCCGTATTTGAATTCTGGCAAGGGCGTCCAAGCAGGCTGCATGATCGCCTGGAGTATTATCTGAAAGAAGAAGAATGGAAAATCAGACGCCTCGCCCCCTGAGGTTTTTTTATACAAGATAAATATTGAATTAAACCATTGTTTTTCAATTATATAATCAATTCTATAACTATCCCTTAGTTTTCAAACCGTATAGAGCCCTCATGGTTATTTGCCTCTGACGAGCTCGCAAGCTCGGTTCATCTCATTTTTTAAATGAGCGTTGATGAGGGGTTCATCATAACATTGCATAAACCGAAACTTCAGTCATAATTATTTCCTCAAGATTAAATTAGTTTTTTATTTTTGCTTTTCACTGAATTTAATACCAATAGGCGAGCAAGGTTAAGCAGTTAGCTGATATGGAATGGTTTAACGCTTCTTACTGCAGTTTAACAGAAAGGGAAATTGAACACTGAAGCAAATTCTTAATGAACATAAAAGATAAATATGATGTCATAATAATTGGTAGTGGACCTTCCGGATCAATCTCCGCTTATTATCTTGCCAGAAATGGTATTAAATGTCTGCTTATTGAAAAGGCCATACTTCCCAGGTACAAACCCTGTGGAGGAGGTTTGAGCTATAAGGCCAAAAGTTATCTCCCCTATAATATCAAGAAAATAATAGAGCGGGAGTTCAATCAGATTCTCATATCAATGGATAAAGGCGAACCAAATGCCATAAAGAGAAGTTTTCCTGTCATTTCAACCATTATGCGGGACAAACTGGATTATTTGATGGCTCATGAGGCAAGGATCGCGGGGGTGGATTTAAAAGATAACTGTGCCCTTGAAAAACTTGAAAAAAACAATTATTATCTGGTTCACACCTCAAGAGGCCTGTTCCAGTCAAAATTTATTATTGCCGCAGATGGCGTAAACAGTAAGGTAGCAAAACTGTTAAATGTCAAAGAAAAAGTTCAGAAGGTAAGTGCCTTGCAGGGGGAAGTCACCCTGTATGCCGGTCAGCATGATCATTTGTTTGAAAACCTTAGATTCGATGTGGGTTTTGTTCCGAACGGATATAGCTGGACCTTTCCCAAGAAAAGCCATCTTTCCATTGGGGTCTTAAGCATGAAAAAAGACCATCTCAATTATAAGGAAATATATGCTGATTATCTCCGGTACCTGGGGATTAAAAAAGTAAAAAATCAGTCCATTCATGGATATAGTATTCCCATGACCCCTAGGAGGAAAACCCTGTTTTTCGAAAACATCCTCTTTGTCGGAGATGCTGCAGGATTAGTTGATCCAGTCACTGCAGAAGGAATTTCCAATGCGATCATAAGTGGCAAAATAGCCACAGAAGCCCTTATTGAAGGAAAGCTATTCTCGGAAGAAGTGAAAAACATATATTTATCCAGGATTAATCAAGAAATCATATACCAGCTCAAACATACCAAAATCATCGCAAAACTTTTTTATACACAGGACTGGTTAAGGAAATCAATGTTTAACAGATACGGGGATCTGCTTGTTCAAACCATGACAGACATATCTAGCGGCTATAAAAATTATCCGAACCACATATCCACGTATTTAAAATACTATTTAAAAGCCAGATTGGTAAAACAATGACAGCTTATGGAAAACAATAAACAACATATCAATATTTCTATTCATGGAATGGTGCAAGGAGTTGGTTTCAGGTTTTTTGCAAAAAACCAGGCAAGAATGCTCGGAATAAAAGGATTTGTCAAAAATATGAGAGACGGATCCGTTTATATTGAGGCCGAAGGAAATCCAACCCAAATAAATGAATTCATCAAAGCTTGCAAAAACGGTCCTTCTTCAGCAAGGGTTTCCAATGTAGAAACCACTGAAGACAAGGTAAAAAATTTTGTTCACTTTGATGTCAGTTTCTGATGAATTCTCAATATCGGTTCGATGATTTCAGTACGAACGTGCCATTGGGAAGAGTGGGTGGTAAACCACTAATCTAAATCTGTTCGATACTTGCGGCACGAACCCAACCTTTGTTTCCATCGCTGAGCTTTATTTCACGCCATTCCCCCACCTCATCTTCCACGGTCACTTTCAGTCCCTCATGGATTACAAACAGATCGGTTCCGTTTTCATCCGGCGTACTTTTTGCTGTTAATGAAGGAGCAGTTACAATGGCCTGATCATGAGCCAATAATAGTTGCTTATGCTGATAGGAAAAGGTGTAAGTTAAGATGGCAAAAAGTAAGAATAATGCAGCCAGCCAAAAGCTTATTTTCTTTAAAGAGAATTTTTTGGAAAAAAAATAAACCAGAAAAAAAATCAGGGCGGCCAGAAAAATAAAAATGCTGATGAATGCCCAGGAAACAAGTTTTAATATCCTCACAATTTTATGATACCAGGATTTTAAAAAGAAATCAGGAATGGTTTCCAGTTTGTCCACAACCAGACTGCGGGCCAATTCAAGGTTGTATTTTATATCCTCATCCCTCGGATCAAGCAATTTCGCACGTTCATAATGCAAAATGGCCTGGGATAAGGAGTGGGTTTTGTAATAGGCATTGCCCAGGTTGAAATAAACATCAGCTGCTTCATAACCTTTGGCCAGGATTTGTTGATAGAGGTCAATGGCCGAATCATATTTCTCCGATTGATAGGCTTCATTGGCTTTCATGTACAAGGAGTCCTGTGCCTGAAGCGAAACCGGAAAAAAAGCAACCAGCATGTATATAACGAAGATTAGTATTTTTTGCATCTCAGCGTTCATTTATATAAGATTCATTATTTCAACAGTTTCAAACTATTTCTATCATTTATTATTTAATCTGGCCCTGTAACCGGCTTATCAGCCTTACTGTCTGGGAGTAGATCTTCTCCATTTCCCCGTCCTCCGAGACAGGAGCATACCGGGCAAATTCGCAATTGTTAATGATATTAAACAGTTCATTGACCAGTTCATTGGAAATCTTTTGCTGTTCCAGTTCATTTTTGATTTTATCCTTAGAAAGTTCTGAAATGGGAATATTCATTTTATCGCTCAGGTATCCCCAGATGGCTTTCAAGGTTTCATCATAAAATGCATGTTTATCATGTTGCTTTAAAAAGGTTGCTGCTGTTTTCAACCTTTTCTTGGCAAATTTATTGGCCCGCCTATTCTTAACCCTGCTTATATCAGCATTTTGCCGGATTTTTCTTCTCATCAGAATGATGATGGCCACGAAAGCCAAAAAGCTAACAAGATAAATCAAATGAAAACCGGTTTTTGAAACAAGGTAATCTCCTTTCTTTCTAAATGATACATTCCCGGTCTTTATATACCGTATATCCTTACCCAGAAATTTAATATCTTCTTTGGATAATCCTGTGATCACATTCGTCCCTTCTCCGGTTTCCCCTGGCTGCACCTCAATATCAAAACCTGATGAACGAAGGGTTTGGTATTTTCCTGTAGCCGGATTGAAATAGCTGAAAACCAACGGTGGAATCATGTAATTTCCTGCATGACGGGGTATCATTAATATTTCAAAGGTTTTGCTTCCGGATACACCCCTGACTGAGGTTTTGCTATTCAGGCTTATCTCGGGATCATAGACTTCAAAGTCAGGCGGAAAACTGATATCCGGAGCATCGATAATTCTCATATTTCCATTCCCGGATACCCTGATTGTCATCGTAATGCCCTCGTTGGCTTTTACCTGGTTCTTATCAATAGAAGCAGAAAAATCAAATTTTCCCACAGCACCGGTAAAACTGGCAGGTTTATTATCAGGCAGGGGTTTCACCCTGATGGTCAAAGGATCGCTCTTGATGGTGGTTTTCGCATTTTCGTATGTACCGAAGAAATCATCAAAAATGCTGCGGGATCTTCCGGATACCCTTTTTTTATAGATACAATCCATCTCATAAGGCTCTATGACTATTTCCCCGCTATGCTGCGGAAAAATGGCGAAACGTTGAATCACCCCTGTACCGTATATTTCACCGTTCACATTTTCCCTTTCAAGGGAATGCAGATCCGGGGTTTCGATATCCTCCTTGAAGAAACCCTGAAATGAGGGTTGCTTTACATTCTGTATGCTGGAAAGGTTCACTTTGCTATATATTTTGGCGGTGGCGATGATGACTTCTCCCTGGTAAACATTACGCTTATCAGTTAATACCCTCAGGAACAGGCCTTCGCCCCGGTTGCCTGACTTTCCGGCGGAACCACCCTGTGATGATGAAGCAGAAGCAGTACCCGATGAAGACCGGTTTCCAGAAGAAGCAGAAGAACCCGAACCGACCACTTCAATTTGCAGTGGGTTGGATTGGTGGGTTTGTCCTTTGACCTGAATCTTGGGAGGATTAATGGCAAACTGCCCGCTTTCGGTCGCCTGAAGGTAATAGGTATAAGCATAGGAGTAATTCCGGGTAACTTGTCCGTTGACTATCTGAACGGATGATGAGCTGGAGGTTGAGGGTCCTGCCAGTATATTGAAACTTTCCGGAAAGCCGGGCTGCATAAACTTGCCTGGTTTGGCATTGGCTTTGTAAGTAACGGAAAAACGCTCTCCCACCTTGACTGCCTGGGGTCCCGAAGCAGTGAATGACACATCCTGCGTCCACCCGGTCAGGTTGGTTATCAAAAAAACTATGACTGCCATTTTCTTTTTCACGGGCATACTTTTTTTCACGAGAATAATTTTAATATAATTCATTGCCTCGCAGCATTTACCAATCTTTGAGTACATTTATTTGCTGGGCTTTGGCTTTTTCTTTTTCCACTTCTTCTTTTACTTCCCGTTCTTCATTCTCCAAAGCCTGCAGTATTCGTCTGGCATCCTCCTTGGATATTTTTTGTTGCTGATTTTGCCGTTGTTGTTCTTGCTGTTGTTGTTTCTGTTGTTCCTGGTTGCTGGCTTGTTGACGTTGATTCTGATTCTGTTGATCTTGTTGGCTCTGTTTATCCTGGTTCTTTTGCTGCTGCTGATTTTGATCCTGGTTTTTATTGTTTTGTTGATTTTGGTTTTTGTTCTGCTGTTTATTTTGCTGCTGTTTTAGTTGCTTCAGGGCAAGCGACAGATTGGTCTTTGTCTGCATATCTGCCGGATCATTTCTCAGGGCATGTTTGTATGCTTCAATGCTTTCCTGCAATTTATTCATTTTATAGAAAGCATTGCCCAGGTTATAATAAGTCTTTGCTTTATCATTTTTACTGGTGTTATTATTCGCAATGGATTCAAATTCTTTCATTGCTTCTTCGTACTTTTCCTGCTTGTAACTGGAATTGCCCAGGTTGAAAGTGGCTTCATAAGAATCCGGCTTGTCTTCCAGGGCTTTGCGATACATTACTTCGGCCTCTTCAAAATTTTCTTCCTGGTAATCCCTGTTTCCTTTACGGATGTCCTTTCTTTCTTTTTGTCCATAAGAAACCTGCAAAATAAAAAGCAACAATAATATCATCCAGTATGCGCTCATAACTCAGCTAATTTTAATCATGTTTAACATTCACTTTTCAAAACCACCAAACAAATTTAATTGTTTCAACCATTTATTTTTTCTTTCCAGCACAAAAGCTTCGATCACAAGGAAAAACAAAGCAATTCCAACAATCCAGGGAAACTGGTCATCATACTCGGAATAAATTTTCGACTCAATCTCTTTCTTTTCCATTTTATTGATTTCATTGAATATGGTGTTTAAACCTATTTCTGCATTGTTGGCACGAATATAGGCTCCATTTCCTTCCAGGGCAATATCCTGCAACATTTTTTCATTGAGTTTCGAGATCACTGTATTCCCCTGCCTGTCTTTTCTGAATGATTTTGAACCATATCTTCCGCTGACCGGAATTGGGGCTCCTTCAGGCGATCCCATTCCGATTGTGTGCACGATAATGTTTTTTTCAGATGCTTTTTTCACCGCCTTCAGTGCATTTCCTTCATGGTTTTCACCGTCCGTAATGATAATCAGGGCTTTATTAAGCTCACTTTCTGACGAAAAGGATCTGACACCCAGGTCAATGGCCGACCCTATGGCAGTACCCTGTTTCGGAACAATATCCGGATCAATGGTGTTAAGAAATATCTTTGCTGCCGTGTAATCTGTGGTAATGGGAAGCTGTACATAGGCATCCCCTGCAAAAACGATAAGCCCTACTTTATCATTTTGCAGTTTGCTCAGCAACCGCGAAATAGCCCTTTTTGATTTCTCAAGCCGGTTGGGTTGTATATCTTCCGCCAGCATGCTGTTTGACACATCCAGTGCTATTACAATTTCCACTCCTTTTCTTTTCACTTCCTGCAGTTTTGAACCAAATTGAGGCCTGGCCATGGCAAATATCAAGGCTGTCATGGCCAATAAGGTTAGCATAAATTTCACAAAAAGCTTGGAATGGGAAGCATCGGGCATGAGTCCTTTTAACAGAAGCGGATTTCCAAAACTTTTTATGGCTCTTTTCCTTAAGCCGGACATGACCCAATAAAATATCAGTAATACGGGAATGACTGAAAGTACATATAATATTTCCGGATTTGCAAACCTAAACATAGTCCTCCATTCTATTTAAGGTATTTTTCTCAAAAGGGTATTTCTCATCAATATATCAATGACTAACAAAATAAATGCCGCAATGGCAAATGGCAAATATTCTTCTTCTTTTTTACTGAATTCTTTTACTTCAATTTTCGATTTTTCCAATTGATCGATTTCTTCATAAATATTTTTCAGTTTTTGGTTGTCAGTAGCCCTGAAATATCTGCCATTGGTATAATTGGCAATTTCGCGAAGCACATCCTCATCAATTTCAACTTCCACATTTCTGAATTGCATTCCAAAAGGGGTTTTTACCGGATATGGTGCAGTACCCCTTGAACCAACCCCTACAGTATATACCCTTATTCCAAAAGATTGAGCCAGCTCAGCAGCAGTCAGGGGCGCTATGGAGCCTTTGTTATTCACCCCATCTGTAAGCAAAATGACAACCTTGCTGATGGCTTTGCTGTCTTTAAGCCTGTTGACCGCATTGGCCAGTCCCAGTCCGATGGCCGTGCCATCCTCAATCATGCCGCTTTCAATGTCTTTTAACAAATTAATCACCACCGCATGATCGTTGGTCAGGGGTGCCTGGGTGAAGCTTTCTCCGCTGAACACCACAAGACCGATGCGGTCGTTCGGTCTGCCCGAAATAAAATCGATGGCCACGTCCTTTGATGCCTCAAGCCGGTCAGGTTCAAAATCCTTTGCCAGCATACTGCCGGAGATATCCATGGCAAGTACCACATCAATTCCCCTGGTGGTTCTGTTCTCCCAGTTTTCAGATGATTGCGGTCTGGCTATTATGATGATGAGCAAGGCAATGACCATTAAACGGAAAGCAAACAAGACATGTCTCAGATGTTCCTTATAAGAACGCGGAAGCTTTTTAAATGCCTTTATGGTGGATATCTGGAGACTGGCTTCTCTGTATTTCAGCTTCCAGATATACCATGCAATAATGGGAACAAGGATCAACAATAAGTACAAAAATTCCGGTTTGCCAAATTCTATATTGCTCATGCTTTACAACTCAATTAATGGTTTATCCAACATTCATAATTAATTTCTTTCATGCCCCTAATTATGGTATCTTTATTGTTCCTTCTCATTCTCGCCACTTTCTTCATGCCCATTTTGGCTACCTTTTTCTGTATTTTTTTTATGACCACGTTGATTATCTTTTTCTGTGGTTTTTTTATGACCATTTTGGTCATCTGTTTCTATGGATTTCTCGTGCACATCTTGGTTGCCTTCTTCTATCTTGTTTTCATGACCATCCTGGCTGCCTTCTTCTGCATTGTTTTTAGTTATAGTTTCCCCTTCTTCTTTCTCATCTTCTGCGTTTGTTTCAATATATTTGGTTCTTCTCACAAAATTGTAGGCCTGATGAAAGCTTCTGTCATTCTCCTCAGGCAATGGTGTTGCTTTGGCAAATTTCACAAAATCAGCCAGTGTAAGCAGTGATTTTAACTCATCAAATGCCTCATTCGGAATATCATGTTTCATCAAAGCCTCTATGATCTCATCCGAAGTCTGTTCCATGGCATGCACCTGGTATCTTCCTTCAATATACTTTCTAATGATTTCAGTCAGCAGGGAATAATATTCCTTCAACCTGCCCTGTTGCCATAATTTCTTTTCGCTTAATGCATTTAATTCTCTTAGCGCAGCCACATGCGGAGGTTCAAGCGGTTTTTGCCTTTTAAATACCGGTTCGTTCTTTTTTCGTTTCTTTATAACAAAATATGCCAGCAAGATGATGAAAACAATAAGCAAACCGATGGCAATGTAAGGCACAAGCTCGGCAAAACTCAGCGGCGCTTCATATGGCCCTTTAATATCGAGTATTTCAGTCAGGGTATCCACAGGCATGGTATGAACCGTCAATGATAAGGGGCGCGACTGCATGGAGTCTTTCCGGTTGGCCGATTCAACGATAAATTTCATCGGAGGCACATAGTGAAAACCACTGTCAAATGATGTCACCAGATAATCTTTTTCGACATGAATCTCCGTGTTTGTAATCCAGGTGGTATCCTTGTCCTGTTCCTCCAATATTTCAATGGCCCGGGTAATGGTATCTTTGAACTGAGGAAAAAGCACACTAAGATTGGGTGACTGCTTTACATCAATGCGCAAATGCACCTGATCACCAACCAATATATTGCTGGAATCAATTTTAGCGGCAATTTCCACCTTTTGTGCATTCATTAATGAGGCAAAAGAAAACATCCACAGGAGCAGAAGTATCTTTTTGTCCTGAAATTTCTTCAAAATATGGGTTATTTCAATTATAAAGTTGCTTTTCATTTCCGGTTTCAAATCGATTTTATCTGTCTGACCATTGGTCAATTCTTTGATTTTTCTCTCTTCCTTGTTATGCCATAAGAAAACCTTTAACTTCTTCTTTTAAACAATGTCATCAGTGGTTTTACATAATCGTCATCCGCTTCAATGTCCACCGCGTCAACCCCCGCCTTTTTAAACAGGTAACTGGTACTGCTGCTGGTTTTCTCCCAAAACTCACGGAATGCTTTCCTTACCTTTTTATTGGAAGAATCAACCCAAATGGGCTGACCGGTTTCTGCATCCATAAGTTTAACCAGGCCTACAGAAGGCAAAGTTGTTTCCCTTTTGTCATATACTTTTAATGCCACCACATCATGTTTATTGCCTGCTACCTGCAATGATTTGCTGAAATTCGGCTCGTAATGGTCATCATGATCAATAAAATCAGATATAATAAAAGCCGTACATCTTTTCTTAACCACATTCGTCAGGTAACGCAGGGGCTCCGATATATCGGTCTCTTTTTCACCCGGCTCAAATTCAATCAATTCCCGGATAATCCGAAGAATATGTTTGCGATCCTTTTGAGGGGGAATGAATTTCTCTATTTTATCGGAAAACAGGATTACCCCGATTTTGTCATTGTTTTGGATAGCGGAAAAAGATAAAACCGCTGCAATTTCCGTTATCACGTTCTTCTTTAGATTTTGTCCGGTTCCAAAATCCCTGGATCCGCTGATATCTACAAGGAGCATTACCGTTAACTCCCTTTCTTCTTCAAAGATTTTAATATAGGGATGATTAAACCTTGCCGTCACATTCCAGTCAATGTTACGGATATCATCCCCTACCTGGTATTCCCTCACTTCAGAGAATGCCATCCCCCTTCCTTTGAAGGCGCTGTGGTATTCTCCGGCAAATATCTGCCTAGTCAGGCCCCTGGTCTTAATCTCAACTTTTCTTACTTTTTTCAGTAATTCTTTCGTTTCCAAAGCCTAATTATTTTTTCTGGTCACCACCGTAAAAAACCAATCGCGTTTCTTCATCCTAATTTCAAATTTTTCCCCGTTCTTTTCCGCATTCCATGTTGAATCCGATGTGTTTACATATTCCCGGTTCAGTTTATCCTGAATGTCACTCAAATATGTATAATCATACATGAGCACAAAATATTCACATCGTCCCTCATCATTCATTACATATATCAATGTTTTATCGCCTCTGGAATCAATATATTTTAGAAACTTTACCCTTCCGTTATCGAATTCCTTATCAAAATGAAAATCCGTTTTTTGCTTTTCTAATTTTTCTCTGATGCTGCTGCCTGTTTCCCCAATAAAATTTAAATCGCTGGGGTCATAGTTGAACGATAATAAAAGAAAAAGCCGTATAATGATGATTAATTTCATCACGGGATTTTTATATAATATATTTAAGAACAAATTCCATTACGGCACTTCTATGACGTTGAGGATTTCCGTAATGATGTCTTCTGTGATGATGTTTTCCGCTTCGGCTTCATAAGACAGGCCAATCCGGTGCCGCATCACATCATGGGCCACTGCCCGCACATCTTCGGGGATAACATATCCCCTTCGTTTTATGAATGCATATGACTTGGCAGCTCGAGCCAGGTTGATGCTGGCACGTGGTGAAGCCCCATAGTTGATCATATGCTGAAATTTCTCAAGTTCGTATTTCTCCGGAAAACGGGTAGAGAAAACAATGTCCACAATATATTTCTCTATTTTTTCATCCAGGTAAACATCATTGACTACCTGTCTGGCTCTGACAATGTCTTCCGGGTTTATCACCTGGTTGGCACGGGGGAATTCTTTGGCGAGGTTTTGCCTGATGATAAGGTTTTCTTCCTCTTTTTCAGGATAAGAAATCACCACCTTAAGCATAAACCTGTCCACTTGAGCTTCTGGCAACGGGTAGGTACCTTCCTGTTCAATGGGATTTTGAGTGGCCATGACCAGGAAAGGTTCCTCCAGGGGAAACGTTTCGGCTCCAATGGTAACCTGACGTTCCTGCATGGCTTCCAGTAAAGCACTCTGAACTTTTGCAGGAGACCGGTTGATTTCATCCGCCAGAATAAAGTTGGCAAAAATGGGTCCTTTCTTCACGATGAATTCTTCGTTCTTCTGGCTGTAGATTAGCGTCCCGAGCAAGTCAGCCGGCAACAAGTCAGGCGTAAACTGGATACGATTAAATTTTGCATTGATACTGGTGGACAAGGTATTAATGGCCAGTGTTTTTGCCAGTCCGGGCACCCCTTCCAGCAGCATATGGCCGTTCGACAGTAATCCGATGAGCAGGCTGTTAAGCAGGTGTTTTTGACCCACGATGACCTTGTTCATCTCGATGGTAATCATTTCAACAAAAGAGCTTTCCTTTTGAATCAGATCATTGAGTGCCTTAATGTTTTCCGTTTCATTCATTTTTTCCGCTTTATATAGTTTCTTTAAAGGTTTTGATAATGGATACAAATAACGCAATTATCGCTTTAGAATCTATAAAAGCGGTGTTAAAAAATGTTAAATAGTGGTTCTAAGAAAACGTTAATAACCGTGTTATGGTCACCTTAAGCACCAGTCATTTACGACTAGTAAACTCATGGCACTTAAGGATTCGCATGCCTTGTTCTTGACGCCTTCTTAGAACCACTTTAGCATAATTTGTTAGTTTTCTTAGTGTCACTAAATAGGCAAGGCCATAGATATGCGGTTCATTAAGAAAATCCCGTACAATAAATTATTTGCTTTTTTCCATTTGATTTACCATATCCACAAGGGTTTTTTCAAGCGGCTGGTATTCCATGCCCAATTCCTTAATGCTTTTGGAAGTATTAAGTTTTATGGGGTATCCAACATTCTTTCGCACAAATTTTACTGAAAGACCAAAAACCCATCCCATCAGATAAAGCATGAATTTGGGTGTTTGGGTGACAGGCAATTTGTATTTGCCGTCAAAGTTTTTCTTAATGATGCTGGACAAGTCATATAATGACCCGGTCCGCTCAGCCAGGATATGCCGGCCGGAAGCTTTGTCGTTTTCCAGGCCAAGAACATGAGCGTGTGCCACATCCCTGACATCCACATATCCGAAATGCAATTCCGGAACGCCCATGTAATATTTTCCGGACAACATATCCCTGATAAGTTTGAGGCTTTCCGAGGAAGAAGAATATTCAGAAAGTGCGGGGCCGAGAACAAAGGATGGATTGATAACCACTAGTTTCCATTTGGACTGGGCATCATGCATTTTCCAGGACTCTTTTTCCGCCAGCACTTTAGAATAACTATAAGGCTGGTGCTTCAAAGAACTGGATTCGTTAAAGTGTTCCTCAGTAAATTCCGGAAGGTTTTTTTCGTACATGTCATAACTATCGCCATGAACAGCAGCCACACTGCTGGTCAATACCACTTTTTTGACGGTTTCTGATTGATTGGCTGCATTCAATACATTCCGGGTTCCGGACAAGGCCGGATCGATAAGTTCACGTTGGGCATCTTTGATATCAAGTCTGAAAGGTGAAGCAATGTGAATAATGGCTTCCGCATCTTTGGCTGCTTCATCGAAAGCATGTTCCTTCAATAAATCAGCTTCCCAAATCTCCAGCTTGCCTTTTGCATTATCAGCCAGGGATAATAAATGGGCATATTTTTCAGAATTGGATTTATCACGTAGTGTAGTCCTTACATGGTATCCCTTTTCAAGAAGTTCTTTCACCACCCAGGAACCAATATATCCGGTTCCGCCTGTCACTAATATTGTTTTACTCATTTTATTTGTTTGTTTCATTAATACAACAAATACAATTTTTATCTAAAATCGTTCATTTCTTTTGCAATTCGAGTCAGGTAATAAAAAACAAATGCATTCTGTTTGTTCTTTGATGTATTCAAATAAAAAAGGGAGCTACATTTTAATTTTGTAACTCCCTGTTTTTCAAGTAGCGAGACCCGGAATTGAACCGGGGACCTCATGATTATGAATCATGCGCTCTAACCAACTGAGCTACCTCGCCAAATATTTTTCTCGACTAAATCACCCCGTATTCAAAGTCGTTCGCTTTGCAACAAAATGCAATACCCCTCGAAGTTATTTCGTCGTTTTTTTGGAGGGGCAAATTTAATATTTTATTCCTTTATTGCAATATATTTTCAT
This sequence comes from uncultured Bacteroidales bacterium, assembly GCA_964346235.1. Lineage (GTDB taxonomy): Bacteria > Bacteroidota > Bacteroidia > Bacteroidales > CAYFUP01 > CAYFUP01. The sequence goes on from CAYFUP010000001.1 coordinate 25,153, forward strand.
AAATTGTGGCATGGTAAGATCCTTACAATGCCATAACATGCCCATTTTTTTGATTTCAGATTATTCCCCTTTAATGAAAACCACTGCTTCTTCGGAAATGATCCAACAAAATATAAAAATGAAGGCATGTTCATCCTGGTTATTATTCCGGAAAGCCTGTTTCATTTTTACCAAATCAACCCTCGCTGTTCTCTTGAAAATAAAGCGTAAAAATAATCGCTTTAAGCTGCCGGAGCATTTCCCTTTTATTGTTGCGCGGTGCATAGACATAACCTTCCACAGTCACCACCCGGTTACTGGCTTCATCAAGCGTGGTATAGCTGATAAACGGACCACCCATAAAATAGCCTTCTACCCGCCACAATCCTTTGATATGGGCAAAATATCTTCCTTTGTAGGTGATTTCCTCAAATTTGGGCTCATAACGGTATTCAGTAGTCATGTAGGTACCATCCTTTGGACCCGGCACATGATTCTTTAAAATCCGGTCGCGCTTATTCAACAAAAAATCCTTGGAAAACGTCTTTGGATTGGTATAATCATAATGGTATATGATAACACCCTGACTGCTTTTTGGGGTTTCATGGGTTATCCAGATGAAATTGTTCTTGTTTTCCTTGATGGCATATCCTTTTGGAAAATACATGCCAAACCCGTGTTTTTCAACCAACTTTTTTCTGATCGCTGTTTCTTCATAACTTTTGTAATAGTTTATAAGCCGGTTGCGCTCTGCCTGGTTGAAGATGTTTATAATCTTTTCTTCCTCTTTCTTTAAGGTACTGACCAACGCTTCTTCACTGCCGGCTTTAACCTCCACCACTATTTGAGGTTTTGCCCATTCATCTCTTTTCACCGCCAGTTCCGGCTTCTGGTATCCGCTGTTTATCCGGACGACCATGATGTTACGGCTGCTTTTGACCAGATCCTTAAATGCAGTGACCGGCATAAAGGATAGATCAAAGATAGATTCAGGCTGCGGAAGTCCATACAATCCCTGTTCAAAGATATTGCGGAAAGTTTTGCCCACCTCACCGTTCCATCGTTCTTCGGTCGTTACCACCAGGATATCGCCTGATTTTCCGGTGACATTTGGAAGAAATCTTTTTGAGCTTCCTCCACCGCTGCCCTGACTGCCTTGCTGGGTCTGATTCTGGCAGGCTATGAGTGATACAAGGGCAAGGATTAGAATAAAACGAATTGTCTTTATCATATTAAATATTTAAAGTTACCAGTAGAACAACAAAAAACGGACTGCTTTTATTATTTAAAACAAATGATATCCCTGCCCGTTCATTTCAGCGGATAAAAACATTTCATATTTCTCAGCATCAAACGGATAATCCCAACAGCCCAGTCGATGAAAAATGCGACCGCCAAAACCTGTCTTAAACCGGTGTAATCCATAAAGCGGATGGCCGGGATTGGGATGGGGAGCTACCCCAAACATGTCATATTCTTTATATCCTTTGGCTTTTGCCCTTCTTATTGCATCCCATTGCAAGGCATATGTAGCCATGTGATTCCTTTTGGCGGATGAAGAGGCACCGTAAAGGTAGGAAGCCCGCTGACCGGAATAACTTAAAAACATGGCAGCAAGTGACTGTCGGTTTTTTTCCGCAATCAGGAGTTCTACCTCTGCCGGCGATAGAGAGTTGTCTGCTACTGTGGCCAACACCGTCTTAAAATATTCGAAATCATGAAGGTTGATTTTATTCCTTTTGCATGTTTCCTTATAAAGTTTATACCAGGTATCCAGCTCATTAAATGAAGCTTTTCTGATTCGGACCCCTCTACGGTATGACAATTTGATGTTATACCGGGTTTTGGCTCTCATTTGCCTCAACAGTTCTTCTTCCGTTTGGCTTAGATCAATAAAAAGCGTATCCGATGGCAAAATATTGGTGCTGGACTTTCTCAGGTTCCATTTCTTTGTATTAAAATTAATCCGAAGTTCCTGGTTCATGACTGGAGGCGGACCTTTCCAGGTGTTATTCTCTTCATAAAAAGCATCATCTTTTGCCCAGAAAGACTCCCATGATAGGTCATAGCGAAGCGCAATGCACCGGTCTTTTATCCGAGGCCTTATCAATTCAGACAACTCCTCAAGGAATGCACCCTGAGACTCCTCGTCAGGAACCATGGTTGGACCGTAAGGTACATAGCCTATCCGGAAACCATTCCCTATATTCTGAAAGACCATTAGCAAATCATCAATGATAAAATGATCATTCCTACGGACTCTGATATCAAATGCCTTAGGTTCAAATCCCTGCTTTCTTTTAACTTCCGACCAGTAAGCTGTCTGCTGTAATACAGAAGTCCGCCCGATTTGTTTTGGATGTTTCTTTTCTACCTGAATATCCATGATCCTTTAAAAAGTTTTTTGTATTCAATCAAATGGAGGCTATAAAAAAACTGTCCCTTTTCATAAAAATGGTTTTAATAGCCTTTCTATAATCAAGCGTTTACAAAAGAAAAAAATATATAATAAAATTAAAATGATCTGTTTATCTTAAAGAAAATTGACTGTCAGAAGGAACCGCATGATTTAAGAACCATTAATCAGGTTGTTCGCACTATGGTTTCAACAAGTTCTCATTTGGGTATAATAATTTTTTTAATCCCACTTGTTTCATACCTTTGCGGCTCATTTAACACAAAATATAAAATGTTGACATTTAAAGAATTGGGTGTTAGCCCCCATTTGATGAGCGGAATTGAAGAACTTGGATTTGAATCACCGACGCCCATTCAGGAAAAAGTAATACCCATCGCTTTGACGACCGGGAAAGATATTATTGGACTGGCCCAAACCGGGACTGGGAAAACAGCGGCATATGGACTTCCAATCATTAACCAGATAAATATTAATAACCGGAAGGTACAGGCCATAATATTGGCTCCAACCCGGGAATTGTGCATTCAGATTACAAAAGACCTGGAAAAATTTTCAAAATTTTTCAAAGGACTCAGAATCGTGGCGGTTTATGGTGGTGCAAGCATTGAAACACAAATAAAAGGACTAAAAAATGGCGCACACATTATTACTGCTACGCCTGGCCGGATGAATGATTTGCTTAACCGGAAAGTTGCAAATATCAGTGAAATTAATACCGTAGTCCTGGATGAAGCCGATGAGATGCTGAATATGGGATTCAGGGAAGAACTGGATCAAATTCTTGGCCTTACCCCTGAATCAAAAAGGACATTTTTATTCTCTGCCACCATGCCAAAAGAACTTAGCAGAATTGCAAAAAACTATATGCAGGATCCTGTTCAGGTAACCATTGGCAAACAAAATTCAGGCGCTGAGAATGTCCGGCATATTTATTACCAGGTTCATGCCAAAGACAGATATCTGGCATTAAAGCGAATTGCTGATATAAATCCGGATATCTATTCCATTGTATTTTGCCGGACAAGAATGGAGACCAAAGAAGTGGCTGAAAAATTAATCAAAGACGGATATAATGCTGATGCCATACATGGAGACCTTTCACAGGCGCAGCGGGATCATGTTATGAAGCGGTTTCGTGAAAAATCCCTTCAAATGCTGGTAGCTACCGATGTGGCTGCCAGGGGAATCGATGTAACGGATATATCCCATGTTATCAATTATAATCTCCCGGATGACAATGAGATTTATACCCATCGAAGCGGACGAACAGGCAGGGCAGGAAAATCAGGAATTTCCATTTCCATTGTCAATTACAGGGAAGTTAGCAGAATTCCTCAAATAGAGAAAATGACAAATAAGAAATGTGAGAAACATCCCATACCTTCCGGAGAGGAAGTCTGCCAAAAAAAGTTTTACAATCTTATAGACCGAATGGAGAATGTACAGGTTGATGAAAAGCAAATTGCACCCTTTATGGAAACGGTCAACAAAAAACTGGAATGGTTAAGCAAGGAACAAATTATTAAACATTTTGTATCCCTTGAATTTAACCGGTTTTTGGAATATTATAAAGATGCCCGTGATCTGAATGATCATAAGCCTGCCATGAAAAACAAGGGAAAAAACAAAGAAAAGGGGAATTACAAGATGCAAGGCGGTCAGCGCGACTTATCACGTATTTTCATCAATGTTGGCAAAAAGGATAAATGTCAACCGCAACAAATAATTGGCCTGATTAATGATGCAACGGGGGACAGGAATATCAAAATTGGAGATATTGACATCAAAGATAATTTTTCCTTCTTTGAAGTCAGTATGCAAGTTGCAGATAGCGTGCTAAATGCGCTTAACGGGGAACAGTATAAGGGAAAGAAAATTATTAGTGAATACGCAAACGCTCCTAAGAATTCAAAGACCGGCAAGAAAAAAGAAATGCAAGAAAGCCAAAAGAAAAGAAGAAAAAGCAGAATGTAATCATATATTTTCAGACGATACATAGAAAATAATAAAGATAAGGGAGCAAAGAATTAATTTATAACAAATTATAAAAGTAGCGAAGCATGGAAGTTATGAACTAATATATTAAGGACATAAGAAGTCATGAACGTAAACTAAAATTTATTAATAAATTAAATCAATAAAACATTAGAAGTTTGCTGTACCTGTCTAGAATAAATATGTTTTTTTGCGGCAGTGTTAAATCACTTTCACATTGACAGCCTTTAATCCTTTCATTCCCTTTTCAGTAGTGAATTCCACCTTTACACCGGCATCAATATCATCAACACAATCGTTCACATGAACAAATATTGAATCTTTTGTTTTGGAATCGACAATAAAGCCATATCCCTTTGAGTCATCATATTTATTGACAACTCCATTCCGGGTTTTATCATCCTCATCATCATCTTTTTTCGGAACGCCAATTTCAATGCTTTCAGCATCAATCTCCTCCTTATTCGATTCATCAGGAGGTGTTGAGGTTATATCGCCATTTTCATCCACATAGGCAATCATATCATCCATGTTTTGTTTGCCCTGTTCCTTTTTTTCTAACCGGCGATTCTCTTTATTTTTGCGCTTTTTTGCCTGTTTGCTGCGCACTTCTTTTTCCCATAAGTTTCCCTGGATCGGCCCATATATTACATTAATTTTAGTTTACCTGAACTGAAGTATTTAATGAAATACCAATACCCATTCCTCCCAGAAAGATCGGAATGGGTATTTATAAATCTTAAATTCGTAATGATTTTAAATGCTATTTTTTACTTTACATTAAAGGCAATCTCGCCTTTATCTCCTTGTTTGGTTTCGAAAACTACCTCCTGGCCTTCGTCCAGGCCATTATACGGACTTAACAATCCTGAGCGATGAACAAAAACATCATTGCCTTCTTCTGTTTTGATAAAACCGTAACCTTTGGTTTCGTTATACCATTTAACCGTGCCTTTACTCATGTTAAAATCGTTTTTTGGGACGTGCTTCATTAACTACCATCTTCCGGTTTTCCAGGGTAGCATCATTTAGTTCGTTAATCGCTTTCTCAGCTTCGGTTTGATCCTCCATCGTCACAAAACCAAAGCCTTTGCTTTTTCCACTGAATTTATCTGTTATGACTTTTGCGTCAGCAACAGAACCATACTCTTCAAAAATACCTTTTAAATCATTTTCATTTACCTGATAATCAAGGTTTCCTACATAAATATTCATAAAAAATTAATTTTAAGGCGATATTTCATGCTTGTTTAAGTTTTATGCAATAAATGCCGCCGGGTTATTACTTCGTAGTAATCGGGAATTTAAAATTCGATAAGTACAAATTGTGTTTCTCTCTTTTTATAAGCCTCAGCACTACGTATTATTTAAAAATCGAAAAGAAAAAAACATCTAAAATTTTATTTGGAAATAAATTATGAAGAAGTGTCATTTTTCTATTTCAAATTCGGAGCAAAAATAGTATAATAATTCTGAATAAAAAAAGAAATATCTATTTATTTAACTATTTTTGCCTATAGAAAATAAATTGATGGAAGATAAATCAAAGTGTACTGTTTGCGCAAATACTGATTTCGAAGCTGTAAATGAAACACCTGTAAATTCTAACTTTGAATTGATATTTATTCGATGCGCGTCTTGCAAAACAGTGGTTGGTGTGATAGATTATTACAATGTCGGGGCACTTGTCAAAAAACTTGCCTCAAAGCTTAAAATAGACCTTGATAAATAATTTTTTTGCGTAATTGATGACAGATAGTAGATTAGATCAGTTTTTTACCTTAACCAAAAAGTATTTTAAAATATACCTCGGTATTGGTATATCGGTATTTTTCTTTATATTATTTTTTCAACCTTTTGCCGTTGAAAAGCTTGATTTCGAAAACAAGTTATTGTTTATTGCCGGATTTGGAATTATTATTTTTGTTATCCTGTTTTTAAATCAAATTATTTTTCAAAATCTATTGTCACAAAAAGAAAAAGATGAACAACCGAACGATTCGTTGATATCTTCCCTTTACTATTTAAGCCTGACCGGATTAACCAGTCTGGCTTTTATTTTTTACTTACGGTATGTCGGACAAGGTGAGATTTCTATATACATTGTGGCAAAAGTGATATTTATTTGTATCAGTCTTCCGGCTACCATTCATTTGCGAAATAAGATTGATGTATATCAGCATCGCTTAAAAACCCTTCAGCAAGAGAATCATTCATTCCAAAACAAGCTAAAACAATCTTATGAGAACGACAAGAATAAGTTTATTGAGTTAATTTCTGAGAATGAATCGGAAAATTTCCAGATACAGGTGTCAAAGATTGTTTTTGTAAAATCCGCTGATAACTACGTGGAAGTCGGTTTCCAAAATGAAGGAGAACTTAAAAAAAAGATGATCCGAAACACCCTGAAAAACATTGAAAATCAGCTCAGAAAATTCAATAATTTTATCCGTACCCACCGGACCAGTCTGGTAAACGCAGATTTTATTGAAAAACTCAACAAAAATTTTAATACCTATTGGTTAAGCCTGGATAATACCAAAGAAACCATTCCGGTATCAAGGCAGTATTTATTATCAGTTAAAAACATGCTATAAAGGGCAAAGGGGTGAATTTCATTCACCTCTCTTTTTGCCACTTATCATAACGAATTACCCTTTATCCCAAAAAAGGCACCGCTAATCCCTTTCTTTTTTCTTTAATTGAAGCCTAACCTACCTTTGTACCAATTTTAAAACTATTATTATTCCAAAATGATAACACTACATTATTCAAAAAACAACACGGATTTTACTACTGAACTAAGAAAGTCGGTAAAAGAATATTTTAAAGAAAACAACATTCAGAAATATGGCAATACGGAAATCCTGATAAAAACCGTTTTCATGTTGCTGGTTTATTTAGTTCCCTATTTCCTGATGATTTCAGGTAGCATTGTTTCGATACCATGGGTAATAACCTGCTGGGTCATTATGGCTCTTGGAATGTCGGGATTGGGTGTGGCCACCATGCATGATGCCAATCATGGTTCCTTTTCAAAGCACAGGTGGGTAAACAAATGGTTTAGCAAATCATTATATTTACTTGGTGGATATCCGCCCAACTGGCAACATCAGCATAATACCCTGCATCATGGCTATACCAACATTGAAGGACACGATGAAGATATCGGTCATGAAGGGGTTTTAAGGTTTTCGCCTCACAAACCCTTAAAAAAAATCTATAAATTTCAGCAAATCTATGCCTGGTTTTTTTATGGACTCATGACAGTATCATGGATTACCCTGAAAGATTTCAAGCGCTTAAAAAAATATAAGGATTCAGGAGTCGTTTTAAGCGGCAATAACAATTACAGGAAAATGTTTGCTGAATTGCTTGTTTCAAAAGTTTTTTATTACATCATATTTCTGGTATTGCCTATGCTTCTTGTTCCGGTTGCCTGGTACTGGGTCTTAACAGGTTTTTTGCTGATGCATTTTATAAGCGGCCTTATTCTAAGTACCATCTTTCAATCAGCTCATGTGATGCCGACTTCGGAATATCCATTGCCTGACGAGCAAAATAACCTGGATTATAATTGGGCCGTGCATCAATTATATACTACCGCTGATTTTTCCCCTAAAAGCAAGGTTTTTACATGGTTACTCGGTGGTTTGAACTACCAGGTCGAACATCATCTTTTTCCGAATATCAGCCATATTCACTATCGAAACATGGCTGAGATAGTTCAAAAAACAGCCAAAAAATATCAGTTGCCTTATCATGTGAATGAAAGCTTTCTGAAAGCCATCCAACAGCATTATAAAATGCTCAAATGGTTGGGCAGAACAAAGAACATCAATAAGGTAGCCGCAAATACAATTTACGCAAATAGGGTCGTCGCTGAGCACAAATAATAAACTCAACCAAGGGTTTGATGCAAAATAAACTGTGCAGAATAAACGAAGTTATTTTGTTCTTTGCCAAGGCGCAAAAACTGCGAATAGCATTGACTATTTAATGCATTTTGCAACGCAGGCAAAGGACAAAAGAATAAGTTTAAATGTACAGTTTATTTCGTTTCAAACCCTAAGCATACGGGAAGCATGGCATTTTAGTTATAAGTTAAAACAATAACTTCCAGGTTTGCTTTAAATGTTCCATTACCTCTTTATTGAACTATTAGCTCTTTCACCACCCTGTTTCCCTCAAAGCTGACCCTGTAGAGGTACATGCCTGAGCTGAGGTTAAACCGGGATTTGTTAATCCTTATCAGATGGTTACCAGCGGGGAAATCCTGATTGATGATGGTGCCTGCTTTCTCTCCCGTGATATTGAATAATTCAATGATCAGTTGGCCTCCTTCGGGCAATTTCAACGGAATGCTGGTAATGGCATTAAACGGATTCGGATAATTATTGCCCACATAAAACTCATTCGCTAAGGAAACGATTTCGGTGGACTCATAATTACCGGATAAATTAACCACTGTTGATCCAAGAGACTTGTAACGTTGCTCATATTGCGGATGAAAAGTCACATCCAAGGCGTCGATTGGTTGGTTCAAATCCTTATCCCATGCCTTCAGCACTATTTCATTGTTTTCTGCAAACCCGTCTTTTTCTTCTGTATATGGGTCATCCTGACTAACTTTCAAAGTGATCATTCCATTTCCATTATTGAAGTCCCCCCTATCGTATTTCACAATTCCAACACATACATTGCCGTCAAAGGCAGCCAGTTCATCCCCTTCTTCCAGGTTTACTCCATTGATTTTTGCCCCGGTGATGTAGATGTTCATGTGGTTGTAGCCATTCCCTGTCCACGAAGGACTGAAGTATTCATAAGATAGATCCGGAACTGATACGGGGCTGGCACTTTTCTTCGTCAAATCCATATACAGGGTCGAGTTGTATCTCACCCTCAGCTTATACCCTTCTCCAGGTTTCAGACTGTCAATGTTTTCGATGTATCCCACCGGGTAAACGTATTCATAACTGGCCCCTGTCTCATCCTGGAGTTTTTGGAAGTTATAGTAATTCTGATATCCATTCAAGGCATCCGATAGCTGTTTTACGGTATCCGACGGATAGCTGATTACATTCCAACCGGCTTTTATGGGAACCTGGACATTTTCTGCCAATGAGGTTCCTTCCACTTCCAGATGGGTATTATTGCTGACGTTGATGTAATAACCTTCTGTGGTTAGATGCACCTGTATCGTATTGACCCACTCCCCGAGGATATTTTCCAGGGCATTTCCCTGCTCATCCTGGACTTTCACCAGGGATCCTTCATCAATAAGTGGCTGCACAATGTCTCTGATATTTGTATCCAGCGGTTCTAAATAAAAGGACATGATATTCCAGCCTGAATATAGCGGGATGTTTTGATGATAGAGTTCCCTGTAGATGAAATTCTTAATATGAGTCAATGAAGTTCTGCCTTTTTCATCGAATGCCCTTACGAAAAGTTTATGCTCCCCATACTCCAGTGTATCCAACTGAACGGTGAAGGAAGTATCGATGATTTCATCAGGACTGTAAGCAATTTTATAGGCATTGCCCGGACCGGGATCTTCATTAAGGAAATATTCCAGTCGTGTTATTTTCCTGTTATTATCAGTTCCCTGCATGAAGAAAGGTCTCCGGTATGTCTGACTCCAGTTTCCGCTGGCATCTTTGGTACGGACATACGCGGTATGGATACCGTTGGAAACTCCGGAAAGATCGATTGTAAAATCATGACTCAACACCGCATCGGAAAGCACAGGGAGACTTATTGCTTTGCCCAAACCGGGATCAGTATCGAGGAAATATTCGGCAGCTGTTATGTCGGGCCTGTCTAAAGCAGAAACCACCAAAAATGGCATTCTTTGGTTTAAGCTGTAATTCCCGTTAGCATCCTTCCCTCTCAAATGAAGCATATGAAAACCCGGTTCATAGCCAGTAAGATCCACGGCAAAGTTCATGGTAGCCATGGAATCAGCCGGCAGCATGACCTTCTCCCCCATTCCAAATCCGGGGTCGTCATTGATAAAATATTCCAGCTCAACCAGGTTGGGCGGACTGGCAGGTTTGAACACCAACAGGGTTTTGGCCTGGGTGAGACTGTATTGGTTGTTTTCATCTTTGGCCCGGAGGTATAATTTATGAATGCCTTCGCTTAAGCCGGTAAGATCGACAGGAACGGTGGTTTCAACCAAAGAATCGGCAGGGATGACGATACTATTTCCCTGACCTGCACCAGGATCAGTGTCAAAAAAATATTCAATACCGGTGATTTGGGCTGCAGTCTTCATTCCGGCAAAAAAGAACGTTTTATGATAGGTTTGTGTCATCGCATTGTTTTCATCGATTCCCCTGACCATCAGGTTATGGATGCCGGGACTGATTCCGGATAAGTCCACCAGAAATTCAGCCTCAATGTTGCTGTCCGGAGATAATAATAACGACTGCGCCGATTCGAAGACCGAATCGTTGTCAAATGTATATTCAATCCTTTCCAGGTTGGGATATTCCTTATCACCTATGACAAAAAACGGCAAATGCAAAGTCTGGCTGATATTGCCTTTATCATTGTATGCCCTGACAAACAGATGATGCGTTCCGGGTGCAAGACCTGTCAGATCGACATCAAAACCGAAAGTCAGGTTGGAAGTATCCACCGAAGGTACCTGACTGGATGCCATTCCAGTGCCAGGATCAACATCAATGAAATATTCAATTTGGGATATATTGGCATTTTCGGAAGCATCAACTACCATAAAGGGCCGGCTTAGGGTATGGCTAAAATTGGCATTTTCATCTTTAACCCGTATATAAAGGGTATGAAATCCGGCTTCCAGTCCGGCTATATCAATATTTTGCTTAACATTTACAGAGTCAGCACTGGCCAAAGAGATTTTATTTGCCTCATCAAAGCCATCATCCATATCAAAAGCATACTCCAGGGATTGAATCGGGGCATATAATTTCTCACCAGTCATCATAAACGGATGTATGGTGGTTTGCGACCAACGGGAAGAATCATCCTTAAACCGGATGCCAAAATACCGGATTCCTTTATTGGAAGAAGATAAAACCGCATCAAAGTCTATGCTGACGGAGTCATTTGAGGCAATGACAAGCGGGGTCGCATTGCCGTAACCCGGATCGGTATCAATATAATATTCGGCCTGTATGACATTGGGTTGCTGGGAATAAGCGAGTATATAAAGTACGGAAAGTAATAATGTTGTAATATACCGCATGACTGTTTGTTTAAAATTTCATATTATGACCTATTTGTTTGACCGGGCTTTTATGCTAATGGACAAGCCTTCCGTTGCCGAGCCGGTTGTGGCTGCATTAAAGAAGTAAACACTGGGAATGTTTGGTATGCCCGACAGTTTGTAAGGTTCCAGACCGCCATACATACCGCAGTCTTCTCCGTTTACCCCGGCTCCTTCAGCCACAGAGCCGCCAAGTATCTGCCACTTTCCGTCCGTCGTATTACAAGTTGCACAAGTAGTATCAAATACCGTGCTCATATCAACGAATTCCTGATTATCTGTACCGGATGGAAAATCCCGGTGACTAATATTATGGCTAAATGTATTGCCTGTGCCGCGAATGGTGTCATCCACCATGATGTTGTTCTGGACCACGCTGTTATATATTTGTATGTGGCCGTCAATGACATTGTTGATGATTTCAGCGCCGGCGTTGGATTCCATTTCGATCGCTAAATAAGTATTGCTGCGATCATTCTTGATAAAATTGTTCTTAATCAGAATATTGGAACTGTTGTTTCGCAGAAAAATACATTCATAATCATTCTCTGAATAAATGAAATTCTGAATAACATAAATATCGGATAATCCGTCAACCTGCATATATATTCGTTTTATCCTGTTTCGTTTGACAACAATACTATTGTCGAATAAATCCAGTTTGTCTATGGTACAACCCATTATAACACTGCCTGCTGTACCCGTTTCAAAATCAATTTCCGTGATTCTCGCCGGGGCAATGCTGGCTCCATTGGTATTGTTTTCACCAAGTAAATATCCTGGACCAATAATAACCAATGGTTTATATAAGTTCACACTCCCGTAAGTTCCACCGGCACCTTCCAGGTACAAGGTGTCATTGGCCTGTACATAAGAAGAATCAAAAGCGCCCCGTAAAGTATGAAAATCCGCATCCATAGCGGTGTTCTTGTTAACCCGCCACTTTGCAGAATATCCATTGACAATCATGAAAAATGCCATGCATACAACCTGAAGGATAATGAAAAGTTTTATATTGTTTTTTTTCTTCATCAGTGTAAAGTTTAATTTTCAATTATTCGCTTAAGCTTATAAAGGCTATACCTGTTTTCAGATGACCGCATCATCACACAAGTTTTAACGGTTGGACTTAATCTTAACTTTCACCGGCAAGCCGGATTCTGCAGTTGCTGTATTCGGCGCATATAAATAAAAGATGGAAGGTATTTCCGGAATCCCTGACAACACATAGGGATTTACACCGCCATACATGCCGCAATCCACACTGTCAATTCCAAATCCTGCGGCGGGACCGTCATCAAAGATCTGCAGCTTGCCGTCCGTTGAATAACAAGTCGCACAAGTGGTATCGAAGACAGCAGTCAAATCAACATTTACCTGGTTCGGATCAGGATATTTAGAAGTATCTATGGGTTCTTCCCCAAATATATTATTGGAAATCTGATTATTAGAACCTGTATAACTTCCCCGCATGAAAATATTATTAGAAAGCACCGATAAACTTACATCCAGGTTGCCTGCAATGACATTGTTTGAGACAATGGCCGAAGCTGTTCCATAGGTTTCAATCGCATTATAGGAGGATGATAAATAAGTATCCCTGAGGAGGTTGTTCTGAATAAAGATGTTGTTGCTCCCATTGGCAACGTAAATGACATCGCTGTTATATACCTCAATATAATTTTGTATTATCAATACATTGGATACACTGTTTTCTACATCAATTCCATAATTGCTGATGTGATTTCTTTTTATCACCACGTCACTGGCAAAAATTTCTATGGAGTTGGTGACTTCAAACCCGGCAAATACGGAACCTTCCGAACCCACTTCAAAATCAATGCTGCTAACGGTGGCATTGGACGGATTGGCCTGGGTCTGCGGATTTTCATTTAAATAATAGCCCGTTCCGAAAATATAAAGTTGTTTATAGATATCCGCACTGCCGTAGTTAATGGCGGAGCCTTCCACAAGGATGGTATCCCCGGGGAGCACATAGGAAGAATCATTGACCTGCTGTAGATTAGTGAAATCTGCATCAACATTGGAATTGTTGTTTACCCGCCAGATAGATCCATACAGACTGGAAGTGATAATCAAGAAAACCAGGGTCAAAACTGAGGTGTTGTATAAATATTTCATGATTAAAGCTTTTAAGTGTTAAATTCAAAATATTTTTGTTGCAAGTTACGGAAAAAGATATATAAATTCCAGACTTGATGATATCAATTAATTCTTAATTACTTATTAAATGAATATATAATGAATTTCTGTTTATGAACAGGTTAACCCTGAAGAAAGACAGATTTATCTGCAGTTTTTAAATAAGGGTATAAATAGTGGCACTTAGAAAACTAAAAAGCAGCATGTCTGTCTGCCGCCGGTAAAGTTATAAACACTTTTTACCTCCAAAAAATATCAAGTTCTTTTTTTATGTTCTAGACCGGAACTCGGGCGAATGTAGGGTTGATATTGATTTAACAGATTGGATAAATGATGTGCGTTTTTTAAAAATCCCTGTCATACCAGCTTTCCCTGGGTTTGTCATATTTAAGATCCTGCAGCAGAGAGGCCTTAGCGCTGATGGTAAAGCCGTAGCTGCGCATTCTTCCAAAAGGTATAAAATAGAAGTTCATTTGCCAGCAATGCAAATCCCTGTAAATGTTAACCCGGGTATAGGTTAACTCCCGATTATCAAAATCATAGCCGGAACTGAAGTTGATTTTCCAATTCTTCGTTAAACTGACGTTTCCGTTAAAACTTAATGTCTGGGTAATCCTTGATTCTTCATAGTTCTTCCGGTAATTCAGATTATAGTTAAATCCAAAACTCCATGGCACATTGAAATATCCGTATACCGGACCGGTCTCTGCTGCCTCTTCTGATTCCTCCTCGCCTTCTCCGCCTCCAAAAGTGTTGTTAAACGATGACCCCATGGAGATGGAAGCCCGGGTGATCCGCAACAACTTATCCGAGTCCTCCCAAACATACCTGTCAACCTCACTAAAACCATTCTCGGTCCTGACATAATCATACATATCGCCTGTTGCCGATAACCGGATGCTTAATTTCCGGTTAAAGAGATTCGTATTGGCACTCATTGAGACAGGTGCCCAACGCATAGAGTCCTTAAAGAAATTATAATTCGTACTCATGTTCAGGTTATCGATAATTTTCACTTTCTTCACTTCAGCAGCCGTATCGCTTTTAGGTTTTAACTTCATCTCCAGGTTGTTTCTCAGGCTAAGACTAAGGGATGCATTTCTCCGGCTGTAATTCGGAACATTGTATAATTCCTGTTCGTACCTGCTGTATGTCTGGATTCTTCCGTTGCTCTGGTTTAAAACGGTATCCCGGTAACTTTTAACGAAATCCGACATATTCGGAATGAAATTGATGCTGGCAGAAGGATCAATCACATGACGGATGGCATTAATCCTGAAATCCTCCCTGAAACTGTACATCCCGTAAAGGGTGGGATTAGCCGAAACAGATGCGGATGGGGCATAAGTGTGGGCATAACTTATTTTTTCCTTTCGCTCTGTAACAACGCTTCCATATATATCACCCTCATTATCAACCGAATCAGTCACCCATTTCTTTTCCGTTTGATGGGTAAATAAACGACCATAATAATTGACGGAGGGTGAGAAATTAAAAATTCTTAAAAATTTAAAATTAACGCTCATGGGAATATCATGACGAAACCCGGATTTCACATCTTCAAATTCGAAATGATTAAACAACAATGAATCTCTGGTTTGCATCCGGTTTTTCATGTTGGCCCGGTAAGATACCTGTATTCGCTGATACCATTTGTCGCCACCTGTTTCACCCAAATTTTTAAAAGGATACTGGGTATTCATATTGAAGGATACATCGGGAAGGGTAAAATCCACGGACTCATTGAGACTGTTCTGGGAGTGTCTCAAGTTAGCCGACAGGTTAAACGGTCGACCCGGCCAGGATCTGCTGTAATTGACGCTGGATGACTTTGTGTTACGGAGATGATTATCAGGATTACGGGTATGATTCCGATCATACGTCTGCGTACTGAAATTGACATTAGCCGAAAAACGCTGATTCGGATTGGCTTTGCTCGACTGGGCATGCGACCAGGTAATTGATAAGTCGTTGCTCCTGTTGAAATCATCTGGAATATCACGATCTCCGGTGGCATTGGAAAAATAATTGATGTTCAAACCGCCATTAAATTTGTATCTGACCAGGTAGTTATAATCTGCACTAATTCCCCATGTACCTTTGGAAAAAACGCTTCCCCTCAGTTCCAGATCCATATAATCATTGATGGCAAAATAGTATCCGCCATTTCTCAGGAAAAAGCCCCTGTTTTGTTCCTCGCCATACTCAGGAACAAGCAATCCCGAAGAGTGCTTCTTTGTATTGGGAAAAAAACCAAACGGTATAAAAGGAAAATAAAGGGGGACATCCTCGATCACGAGGTAGGCCCTGCCGGAAACTATTTTGTCATTGGGTATCACTTTGGCCTTGGTCAGTGCAATATAAAAGTGCGGATGCTTTTTGTTGCAGGTGGTGAATTTACCCCCGCTCAAATGTATTTCTTTGTTGGAATGCCTTTTTGTTTTCTCGCTGTGTAAATACCCCTCAGGCTGCTCTGTGATAATCTCCTTAATGATTCCGTTTTTTGTTTCAAAATTATAGCGCATTTCCCTGGCCCTGAATTCATCGCCCCCATCCTTGAAATGAGGTTCTCCGGCCATTTCCCCGGTGCTGTCGGGCAAACCTTTGGCAAACACCTCGTTGGTTTCCATATTGAACTCAATATAATCCGCTTTTAATTCCATGTCTCCATAAATAATCACTGCATCTCCATATAGATAAGTCTTATCTTCTACCATGGAAAAGATCAGGGAATCTTCGGCAGAATAATCGATTGGATATTGCAATGACTCTTCCTTCCCGGCAGTATCGGCAGCAAGGCTATCATGAGAAGCGGAATCCGAGGCAAAGGATTGAAAGGCGGAGGTATCTGCCAAAGCAGAATCTGATGCGTAGTAATAGCTGGAAGCTGTGTCTGCTGAGGTTGAATCTGATCCGTTAGCATAGCTGGAAGCTGTGTCTGCTGAGGTTGAATCTGATCCGTTAGCATAGCTGGAAGCTGCGTCTGCTGAGGTTGAATCTGATCCGTTAGCATAGCTGGAAGCTTCGTCTGCTGGGGCTGAACCTGATCCGTTAGCATAGCTGGAAGCTGCGTCTGCTGGGGCTGAACCTGATCCGTTAGCATAGCTGGAAGATGCGTCTGCTGGGGCTGAACCTGCCCGAATACTGAGCGCACCAACAATAACATTCTCATCAGAAAAAAATAAATTCTCTGTGAAAACGTTCAATAATGTTTTCCTGTCTGGTTTATTAGAAAAAACTAAATTGTTAATAACTACCAAAAACAAGAGGATAAAAACAAATCTGATGAATTTCAAATACAACTTTTATATTTTATTTTTGTATCATACAGGTAAAAAAAGAACCTTCAAAACTATTAAAAATTAAAACAGCAATCACCGATGGTAAATAAATTAATAACCAAGATTATTAAATATCATGTACCATATCTTACGGTAATTTTATTTATTTATTGTACGTGCCATGCTGTTAATGCGCAGGATGAGGGTCATAAACTTAACAAGGTAGTCATTGATGCAGGCCATGGAGGAAAAGATTCAGGTGCCAGGGGTTCAAAATCCATGGAAAAAGACATTGTGCTATCTATTAGTCTGAAGGTTGGCCAATACATTGAGAAATACCTTCCGGACGTAGAAGTCCTATATACCCGCACGGAAGATGTGTTTGTCCCGTTGCATGAGCGGGCTGAAATCGCCAATAAAAACAATGCGGATTTGTTTATTTCCATTCATGCCAATGCAAATCCCAGTTCCAGGCCATACGGTACAGAAACCTATGCCATGGGATTGCATAAATCGGATGAAAACTTGAGGGTAGCGCAACTTGAGAATTCAGCCATTTTATATGAAGAAAATTATGATTCCACTTATGGAGGGTTTGAACCCAATTCCGCCGAATCCTACATAATCTTCTCTTTAATGCAAAATACATTCCTTGATCAAAGCCTGAATTTTGCTTCCTATGTGCAACACCAATTCCGGGAACGGGTTAACCGTAAGGATCGGGGTGTAAAACAGGCAGGGTTCCTGGTGCTATGGAAAACCACCATGCCCAGCGTATTGTTGGAAACGGGATTTATCAGCAACCCCAGGGAAGAAAAATTCCTAATGTCCGAACAAGGACAGGATTATCTGGCATCGGCAATATTCAGGGCATTCAGGGATTACAAAGAATGGTATGATGAAAAAAATAAACTGCCTGAGCCCGCCGAGAAGCCGCAGATGACTTCGAACGAAATAGAATTCAAAGTACAGGTTTTCTCTTCACATAAACAAATTCCATTAAATTCACAACATTTTAAGGGCCTTGAAAATGTAGAAGAAATAAAAACTTCCGGGTTATATAAATATGCGGTTGGAGAAGCCAATAACTATGAAGAAATTATTGAAGTGAAGGAATCAGTTCGCGAAGAATTCCCGGGTGCCTTTATTATTGCCCTGAGAAATGGAAAAATCATATCTTTGGACGAAGCTTTAAGTCAGAAAAAATAGTCAGAAAAAATAATACCTGCATCACATGAACATTCCTAAAGAGGTAAAGATAGGAGGAGTAGCAGTAATTGCTGTATCATTAATGATTTGGGGATTCAATTACCTCAAAGGAAAAAATATTTTAAAGCAAACCAATATATACTATGGGGTGTACCATAACATTGAGGGCCTGGCTGAAACTGCCCCTGTATTGTTAAAAGGCTATAAAGTGGGACAGGTGGACGAAATCTATTTCAATACCCAATATGCTCCGGATCGGCTTATCGTGAAGTTTTCCGTTGAAGACAGAATTATGATCCCGAAAGGATCTGTAGCCAATATTTTTAGTTCCGACTTGCTTGGAACCAAAGCGGTGAAACTGTTGTTGAGCGAAAGTGATGAATACCTTGAGTCCGGAGATACCCTCGTGGCTGCTGTGGAAACAGATTTAAAAGAGCAGGTTAGCATCCAGATGCTGCCTTTAAAAAACAAAGCAGAAGATTTAATGGTAGAAATGCAGGAAGCCCTTGAGGTAGTTCGGTATGTGTTTAATGAAAATACCCAAAAAAACCTGAGAAAAAGTTTTGAAAGTATTAAAAACACCATTGCCAACCTCGAAAACACCACATCAAACTTAGATACATTGCTTAATGAGGAAAAAAAGCAGTTGGCAGGAATCTTTCGAAACGTAGAAGCCATCACAGCCAATATACGTGATAACAATGAAGCCCTGTCCATGGCCATCCAAAATATTTCCAATATATCGGACTCGCTTGCCAAAGCAAACCTGAATCAAACCATGAGAAATGCAGAGAAGGTATTTTTACAGACCGGTGAAATCATGGAAAAAATCAATCAGGGAGAGGGGTCAATTGGCATGTTGGTGAACAATGATACCTTATATTATAATTTACAATCCACCAGCAAGGAATTGGATAAACTCATTCTGGATATTCGGAATAATCCCGGAAAATATTTAAATTTCTCAGTCTTCGGAGGCAAAGACAAATCCAAAGAAAAGTAAATCCTGACTCGAAAGAGTGCATTTTCATTAAGCGATTGAACATCATATCAATGATTAATTATTGACTATAAGAAAAATAACAAATTATTCTAAAGTGGTTTAAAGGACCTGAGTGTAAATCATCACAAACAAAAAGAACCCCGCGGGCAAAGCGAGGTTCATTTATACAATCAATTCCCAACAATGTCCGAAATCATCAGATAATCATTTATGATTCAAAGATTCCCTGAATTCTTCAGATATTTTTTATCGGTCAGGAATTCCCTGAATTCTTCAGATAATTGCTTATCGGTCAGGAATACCTTTCGAATTATAAAGAAGACTGAATCAGGAATGTAGCAGCAAAAGCCACGATGGCATAAAGTTCCGGGAACACTCCCAAAATAAGCGTGTTACCAAAAACATCGTAGCCATCAGCAATACCGGCTATACCATTGGCACAAACCTGACCTTGTCTGATGGCAGATAGCAATCCTACAAAACCCAAAGCCAAACCAGCCCCAAGTATTGCAGCAGCTTCCAACCAGGTAATCTGCGCAGTCAGTGTACCTTGCAGAATAAAATATCCCATAAACCCATACAATCCCTGAGTTCCCGGCAACGCACTTAATACCAAATAATTACCAAATGCATCACTGTTCTTTTTCATCGCACCAATCGAAGCACTGCCACCAATGGATACACCATAGGCACTTCCGCCTCCGGCAAGCCCGACCATTAATCCGATTCCGATATAAGCTAAAATAATTGGTTCCATAAATGTTTGTTTTAAAATCTATTAATATTAAAAATTATTCTTATCCATTAAAGGTTTATACTTCTTTCCACCACCGGTAAAACCGGCATTATTGCTGTAAAATTCCACAAATGTCAAACGCAGGGGGTGAACAAACGCCCCCAATCCTGACATAAAAATGTTTATGCTGTGGCCGAACAACAAGATGATAATAAAAATCAAGTGGCTTACCACAGGAATATTTCCACTCATATTGACAGCCAGATCGTTGAACACAAAACCCAGGATGGCACTTGAGATGCCAAGGGCAAACAATCGGATATAGGAAAGTATATCCCCGAGCACCCCGGTCACCATATTATACGTATCCCAAATGCCTGTGCCGACGTTGATTAAAGGATTTTTTCTGATATCATTCAGGATAAATATCGCTACCCCACTGATGCCCAATATTACGTATAATAATGACTGAAAAGACTGCTGGTCAATCGCCGCATTTTGCCTTAACAAGTAAAGCAGTCCACCCCCGATGGCCAGCAATATCCAACCTATGGTGGACACCGCTGCATGAAATCCTTCCTGTTTAATTTGATTGGCTGCTTTAATAAACCAGCCCAATAATATCTGGATTACCCCAAAAACAAGGGAGAGGTTGAACATCTGATTGGGATCCAATAACATATGTCTGAACTTATTTATCCATTGGTAATCAGCCTCTGTAAACTTAACAATTGATTCGGAATATTTCTCAAAATTTTCTTCAGAAAGCAAATCTTCCAGCTTTCCTTCAAAATTGGACTTTGTTTCGAAATGGGTACCTTTTATGGATTCAATTTTTGTAAGAACATGTTCAGGCACATTTTCCTGTTGAACATATTCCATCGTCTGGTTGGTCACCTTATAGCCGGTATCGATCAGATTTATACCAAAAAAGGTTCCGGTTATTGCCCCAAACAATACAGTGGCCAGACCCAAAAATGAAATCAGGTAAGCAATTCTTTTTGATTTCAGGTCCTTGATTCGCGATGCAAAATAAAGCGCTGCCCCTATCATTAGTAATCCGTATCCTGCATCTCCCAGACAAAATCCGAAAAACAACATAAAAAAAGGAGCAAAAAACGGCGTTAAATCTATTTCTCCATACTTAGGCAAGGAATATAGCTCCCCTACGGGTTCAAACAACCTGGCAAATCGGTTATTTTTCAAAAGGACCGGTGGTTTATCTCCCTTTTCCGGTTCTCCTTTCACGGCCAAAGCATTGGTTTCTGCCAAATAGGAGGTAAGACTGGATTCTTTTGATTCCGGGATCCATCCTTCCAGCAGCATCACTTTATCCTCAGCCTTTTTCTCAGTGTTTTCAACCGCCAGCTGAAAATCCGTTTTGCTTTCGATTTTATTGATGGTATGCTGCAATACATCCAAATATTTCGAAGCGTATTCATCAAGCTCCTTTTCAAGTTCTTCTTTATGATTCTCAATGGAAGTTTTCTCCAGTTGATATTCCGAGACCGGCTTTTCTGGTTTTTTAACCTCATCAGCATTTTCCAATTCAAACCCATCATCGGCTTTTTGGAAGGCAACAAAATAAAGGGATTCCCCAATTTTATTGACTTCCTCAATATAATGCTTTTCCTTCCATGCAGGATCAAAATTCTTTTCAGAACATATAAAAAACCTTATTTTGACTCCTTGTTTTTCAAGCTTCTCGATGGTTTCATTTGAAAATTCCCCCCAGGGTTCGGCCAATAAGATTTGTTTCTTTACATTCCCCAACTGTTGCTGCAGCCCCTCTATCTCATTTCTTTTCTCAGTAACTTCTTCAAGTATTTTCAAACCATCAGCTTTGTCTGTAGCAACCGGATTAAAATCAACGTCACGCTTTTTAAGAAATTTGATGGTTTCCTTAATGCGTTGAATGGTTTGAAATGATTGCCTGAGCTCCTCACTAATTTCTTCCTTCTTTTCGACAATATGTAATACGCCTGCATCCTGTAAACCTTTCAGAAAAGACATATGGTCCTCATGATAGGTCAAAAAAGCGTATTTCTTCATTGGTACAATCATCTTAGGCTGCCTCCGCTTTTTGTTGCTTTGATTTAACGATTTTTTGTGCCGATTTGGAAAGGTTTTCTTCGTCTTCCAAAAAGCGTTTTATTTTTCTGATGGCATTTTCATAATCCGGTATCTGAACTTTTTCATAAAGATTCACTTTCTGGGTGGTCTTCTTTCTGGCATAATTCAGTATTTCCATTTTTTTGGTAAAAATATCCCGTTCAATGGCTATTTTCAAAAGTTCCTTTAATATCTCTATGCCATCCGGAAACCATGAAGGGTTATTGAACTGGCTGAATGGTTTTACCTCAAAATAGACGTCCTCATAGACAGGGGTATTGACACCGGCAATCTTTTTCTTGGAATATTTCACTTCTTTTACCTGCACCAACGATCTATCGAACTCTGCCCATAAATTTGTAATGTTATCATACTCCGCCATCTTTTCATTCAACTGTCTGTCAAGCATGTTAGCCCGGTCCTTTGCCTTCTTTACTTCCACCCGCAAAGCAGCTTCCTTACTCTTCAGAATAGGAAGTGCTTTTTGCCGCATGGCAAGCTGTTTATTGATTTGTTGAAGCGCTGTTTTATTAAATTGAACTTTAATGGCCATATTAAACTGCTGTTGTTATTGGTTTTTTAATGCTATCCGTTGAATTTATTAATTGGAGATCCTAATTCTTCGGCCAGTACTTGTCCACCATCTCCTGCTTGATACCCACTTCTGCCACATCAAAATGCTTATTAAACAGTTGCCATCCGATATCAAGCATTTTTTCCGCGTCAATATTCACATCAATGGCCAAAAGTTGCTCGGAATACTCCTGGGCAAAATCCAGGGTACGTTTGTCATATTCGGTAAGGTCAAACCCATTCTCCAGCTTTGTCCGGGCATTGGCAGCATCTGCATACAGCCTCACTGCTGCATTCATCACCTGCGGATGATCTTCCCTGGTCTGCTTACCAATCACCAACTGCTTCAAACGCGACAAACTCCTGAATGGATCCACAATGACTTTGCCAATATCCGTATCCTGGCGCAGGAACAACTGACCTTCAGTAATATACCCAGTATTATCGGGAATGGCATGGGTAATGTCCCCACCGGATAAGGTTGTCACAGCCACAATGGTAATGGACCCCCCATCAGGAAACTGCGCAGCTTTTTCATAAATCTTCGCCAAATCGCTATAAAGGGAGCCTGGCATACTGTCTTTTGAAGGAATCTGGTCCATACGGTTTGAAACAATGCTCAATGCATCCGCATAGAGCGTCATATCTGTCAGAAGTACAAGCACCTTTTCCTGCTTACCGGCAGCAAAATATTCTGCTGCAGTCAGCGCCATATCTGGCACCAGCAAACGTTCCACAGAAGAATCTTCGGTGGTATTCACAAAACTGATGATACGATCAAGGGCACCGGCACTGTCGAAAAGATTCTTATAATAAAGGTAATCGTCGTTGGTCAATCCCATTCCTCCGAGGATGATTTTATCCGCTTTGGCCCTGAGTGCCACCATGGCCATCACCTGGTTAAAAGGCTGATCAGGATCAGCAAAGAAAGGTATTTTTTGTCCCGTCACCAGGGAGTTGTTCAGGTCTATGCCCGCAATTCCGGTTGGGATGAACTGGGAAGGCTGTTCACGGCGTACCGGGTTCACTGTTGGACCGCCAATTTCAGTTTCATCTCCCTCAATTTCCGTACCCCCATCGATTGGGTCACCATAGGCATTAAAGAACCTTCCTGCCAGTTCATCGCTCACCTTTAAGGAAGGAGCTTTCCCGAGAAAAACCACTTCGGCATTGGTGGGAATGCCCTCTGTCCCTGAAAATACCTGCAATGTAACATTATCCCCGATGATTTTTACCACCTGGGAAAGCCTGCCATGCACAATAGCAAGCTCATCATAACCCACACCCGTTGCCTTAAGCGAACAAGTAGCCTTGGTAATCTGGGATATTTTCTTATATACCTTTTGAAATGCTTGTGTCTCCATTATGTTATTGTTTCTTTCTTTCGTCTATAATTTTGTTTAATTCTTTCTCATAGCCATTAAAGTCATCCAACTGAAAATCAGAATAGTTCATCTGTTTTAACTGGTTTATCACCCTTTTGAAATATTTGTTGACTTCTTCAAAGTTTTCAAAATCGAACTCAGTACGATAAATGTCCAGCACCAATTTCATCATATATTTTTGACGCTCCAGGGGAGAAGAATAATCAATGTCGTCAAAGGCATCCTGCTGCAGAATAACGAAATCAATGACTTCTGACTTCCAGAAAGTGATATGATAATCCACAGGTACCCCATCATCCCCAAGAATGTTAATTTGCTCAGAAGCCTCCTTTCCTCTTCTGAGAATATTCTTCACCAGGTTAATCTGATCAATCCAGTCCGGGGACACCTTTTCATCAATATATTCTTTAAACTCATCATATTCAATATATTTCGAATAGCTATCAATGGGATTGATGGCAGGATAACGTTTACTGTCGGCCCGGGCCTGTTCAAGCGCATAGAAGCAACGGGCTGCTTTTTTGGTGGACTCCGTTACGGGTTCTTTCAGGTTACCACCGGCAGGTGATACGGTACCGATAAAGGTAACCGAACCGGTTTCCCCGTTGTTCAGATAAACATAACCGGCGCGTGAATAGAAGTTCGATATGATGGCAGGCAGGTCCATCGGAAAAGCATCCTGTCCGGGCAATTCCTCCATTCTGTTTGACATTTCCCTAAGCGCCTGCGCCCAACGCGATGTAGAATCCGCCAACATCAGCACCCTCAGGCCCATGGCGCGGTAATACTCCGAAATGGTCATGGCCGTGTAAACCGAGGCTTCACGGGCTGCCACCGGCATGTTAGAGGTGTTGGCAATGATGGTGGTTCGTTCAATCAGTTTTCTTCCCGTACGCGGGTCATCGAGTTCAGGAAACTCTTTAAAAATCTCTACGACCTCGTTTGCCCTTTCACCGCAAGCTGCAATCACAACAATATCGGCTTCCGCCTGTTTCGATAAAGCATGCTGCAATACGGTCTTGCCCGAACCGAAGGGTCCAGGGATAAATCCGGTGCCTCCTTCCACCATCGGATTCAGCGAATCAATCGTCCGTATGCCGGTTTCAAGAAGCTTGAAAGGACGGGGCTTGTCTTTATAAACTTTGATGGGTACTTTTACCGGCCATTTTTGTATCATGGTCACCGGTATCTCTTTATTGTCTTTATCAATCAGTGTAGCAATGGTATCCTTAGCAGGGTAACTTCCTTCCGGCTTAATGTCCTTGATGAAATATTTTCCTGAAAAACTGAAAGGCACCATGATTTTGTGCGGCACCCAGTTTTCCTTCACTTCACCCAGCCATGAACCGGGGACAACCTCATCACCTTCTTTCACCATGGGTGTAAAGTCCCATTTCTTCTCTTCATTAATGGCGGCTGTGTATTCTCCTCTTTTAAGGAAAACCCCCTCCATGGTGTCCAGGTCGTTTTGCAGTCCGTCATAATTTCGTTGCAATAATCCGGGACCAAGTGATACTTCAAGCATATGTCCCATGAATTCCACCTCATCATGCACCCTGAGTCTTCTGGTATTTTCAAAAACCTGAACATATACATAGGTTTCAAAAACTTTAATTACCTCAGCCATTAATCGCTCATCTCGCAATTTGATGTAGGCAATCTCGTTTTGTTGTACCGGTCCGTCTACCTCAACCGATACCAGGTTGGCGATTATCCCGGTTACTTTACCTTTTGTTTTATTGTTGTTATCCATTTATAATAAATTCTTTTGGAAATTCGTAACTATTTTGCAGCTCATTGACAATGCTTTCAAATGCCTGTCTGCCTTTTTCAGCATCCAGGTTTATCCATCTTTCAATGATATGTAATTTAATGATATAAGCCAAAACTTTCTCGATGGTGAAATAATGAAAAGTAATTAAACCATTCAGGTAATTCCATCTGACCAAATCAATTTGCTTTTCTCTCTCAAGCAGGTTTTGATTTTCATAAGCATTTAATACGGGTATCAGGTAATCCAAATCCTGAGTAAGTCCGAAATCCTTGGATTTTGACGTCTTAATGGTATGAGCGACATCATCATTCCCGATAATCTTTTCCTCCAGGTTAAATTCATGTCTTTTGGCATTCTGGCCCGTAATGAAGTTCTTTAAATTCCTTTCAAAATCAAACCAACGATAAACAAATGCATTTTCTACCTTCAGAAGAATAAACTGGTAAAAATATTCTGTCAGCTGATCTTCAAAAGAAAGATTCGGATTTAAAGGCATTTCATTGTTATAATGAACGATAAAACTGTGGATGTATTCCAGTGGTGTATTGGGAAATTCCTGGGAAGGCCCCTGCTCTTTAGTGTTTAATTCATATTCCAGGACTTCTTTCGAAAAAATGCCACGATCATCGAAAGGTTTATCATTCTTCTTTAATAGATTCATCAAGTTTTTATTATCATAAGGCAGGAAAAACAATTCGACCAATCCATAGTCTTTGGGCGTAACTTCAGGTTTCAGGTTTTCCTGGAAGTCTTTTATGTTAAAAGGCAGTTTTGTTTGCTGAAAAACAAGTTCAGGCAAACTTGATACAAGATAATAATAACTTGTTCCCGGCATATCATTGGTTTTTATTCTTCGTCAAAAAGTAATTCAGCGGTTTTGGGTCTGAGGTAGGATTTAAAAAGATTTTGAAAATCTTCATCTGCGAAGCTTATGACATAAGAACCTTCTTTTGGACCAATTTTAAATCCGCCTTTCATGCTGGAATCAAATTCTACGGACAATTTCCCATTGAGCAGCTCATTGGCTTTTCCTTTAAAATATTCCCCCAATGCTTTTTCTTCTTTCTCCGGGAGCAGGATAGAGAGTGAAATGGGATCATTGCTTTGAGAATCCCAATTCTTAATGGCCGTTTCGATGATGTTTTTCACAAAATCATTATCATTAAAAGCCTCATCCACAGATGATTCAACAAATTTCGCGGTAATCAGTTCTGTGATTTCCTGCTTTAGTGCCCGAATAGACTGATGTGAAGCCTGCTTTACCTCCGATTCAATTCTGCCCCGGTATTCTTTGGCTTTGCTTTCCGCCTCTTTTTGAATTTGAGAAGCCTTCTCCTCGGCTTCTTTTACCATCTTATCCGCTTTCTCTTTGGCATCGTTGATTATTTGTTCAGCTTCCTCATTGGCTTTTGACACACCCTCATTGTAAAGCTTTTCAGTTAGTTCTTGTAGTTTTTGTTGCATGATGATGAAAATATTGTTTTCAAAAAATAAGCGCTGCAAATCTAAAAACTATTTTTATATTTCTTTAATTTTTTCTATTTAAAATAACTAAGGATGTAACATAAAATATATTATTGAATATTAGCATAGTAAATAAATCATATGTTTAATAAAATATAATTTCCTTAATAAAAAATTAATCCATTTTAATGAAAAATTATATTATCTTCAACCCCTTCATGAAATCAAACAAGGAAGATGTTAAGAACCTGGCCAACATTATTGCCGGGAATGCACCGGGACGAACCATCTATGGGGCAACAGAACCTTTCAGCATTCAGGAAGTGATCATAAATAATTCATTTCCTTTGGAATTAGAAATACCTGAAAAAACTTATATTACTAAAAAATGAAAATAAGAAGTCCATTTACCCGGTTTAATCGAATATCCCCTTTTATCCAAAATATTGCTTCCCGGAAAATAATCATGTTATTAATAAGATCACAACTATATCGCATTATTCATTAAAATAAAAACATCCCATGCAAATTTACCTGGCAGGCCCATTATTTTCCATTGCAGAAAAAGAATTTAACCTTACGCTGGCAGAAAAGCTGAAATCATTGATGGATGAAATTGAAATCATCATTCCCCAGCTTTACAGTCAACATATTCTTTCTGATCCGGATTTCACCGATAAAGTTTTTAATTATTGCACAAAAAGTATCACGGATTGTGATTTGGTTGTAGCCATTCTGGAGGGTTCTGATGCCGATTCAGGAACCTGTATTGAGCTGGGAATGGCCTATGCGCAGCAAATCCCTGTCATTGGGGTTCGCACAGATTTCAGAAGTTCGGAAGACAGGGGGTTGAACCTTATGGTATCCAATGTTTGCCGTGCATTGATATGGAATTCATCTTTTAACCTGGATGAACTGGCCAAAGAGATTAAAAATAAAATAGACGATTTGGGCTTATCCTAACGCATCAGCTCTTAACCCTGGAAATGGCAAAGAATGGCTTTACATTATGAAAACCTGATTCTAACTGTATATCGTTAAAACCAGTCTCCGGCTTCCGGCATGATTCCTGAATTCACAAAGATAAATGCCCTGCCAGGTACCCAGGTTAAGGCTGCCATTGGTGATGGGTATGGTTATTTCCTGGCCCAAAATGGAAGATTTCAGGTGGGCAGGCATGTCATCGCTTCCCTCCAGCGTATGTGTGTAATAGGGTTCATTTTCCGGAGCCAGGTGATTAAAATACGACTCAAAATCCCTTCTTACAGAAGGATCTGCATTTTCATTCATGGTTAAACCGGCAGAAGTATGCTGGATCAGGATGTTCAACAAGCCTTTATCAGGCAAAGCAGGCAATTTGCCTGTTATTTTATTCGTTATTAAATGAAAACCCCGTGGAAAAGCGGGCAATGTTATTTCAAGCTGTTCAATCATTATACATTCTTTTTGTGGTAAACTTATAAAAAAAATGATTGTTTAAAGATTATCATATCAACCAATTATTAAATCCTTGTAAATTTGTCATGTTAAAGAAAAGAATTATAATGAATTTTTGGGGTTCAACGGGTTGAAGGATAGGGTTTAATCTGATAAAACATTGATGAAAGGTAAGGCATCAGGAATATTTGTAATATTGATATGCATTCAACTGCAGGCCAGTGAAGTTATCCAGTTTCATGGTCTGGTGCTGGATGAAAGCAACGATGAGCCCCTGGAATTCGTAAACATCATACTCCATCATAAAAAAGGCACCATATCCGATCAATTCGGCCGGTTTTCCTTCCTGGTAGATCGCCAGGACACGGTGATTTTTTCATCCATGGGCTTTAAACGAGATACCGTTATCATCCCCGATACCTTAAAAGAGCCTTTTTACCAGGCAGAGGTTGCCCTGCGCAGAGATACCATTGCCATCGATTCAGTGGTCATCTTACCCTGGAAAAATTATAAAGAATTTAAAGAAGCTTTTCTTGAACTTGACCTGCCTGACGATGACCTTGAAAGGGCCCGGAAAAACATTGCCCTGATAAAAACCCAAATGAAACTGGAAGGGGAACCCAATCCGGAAATCAGTTTCGATAACATGATGAAAAAACAATATCACGAAACCTTTACCTACGGGGAAATCTATCCTTATATCAGCCTGCTCGACCCGGTTGCCTGGGCAAAATTCTTTAAGGCTATAAGAGAAGGGGATTTCAGAGATAAAGAAGAAGATTAGCCCTCATTACTCAAATCTTTTTCAAAAATTTTATTTTACTTTTCGGCTTTATTTTTTACACCTGAACAATTTTTAACACGCTGAGTAGTTTTTTATTGAATACAGCCAAAAGAATGAACTTTGTGAGGATATTCATACCGATTCTTGTACTTTTTTGTGGATTTAGTGCCTATGGACAGGAGGTATCCGAAATAAAGGGAACCATCACCGATAATAACGGCAAGCCGGTCTCCCTGGCCAATATTACGATAAAAGGAGAAAACAGGGGAACTGTCTCGGAGATGGACGGAAAATATTCCCTGGAGGTCGAAAATCAGGGAAAGGTTACCCTGGTTTTTTCCTGTGTGGGGTATGAAACAAAAGAAATGGAGATTATCCCCGAAGGAGAATCCCCCCTGGAGATCAACCCGGTATTGAACTTTTCATCCAAAAGCATAGAGGAGGTATCCATCCGGAGCAGGTTTGAAAGTTCTTCGCGTTTCAACCGGATAGATGCCAAAAATGTAAAGAAAATTCCCAGCACCTCAGGAAACTTTGAAGCGGTGATCAAAACCCTTCCCGGAGTTACCTCAACCAACGAGCTTAGCTCGCAATATTCCGTCAGGGGCGGAAATTATGACGAGAACCTGGTGTATGTGAATGACATTGAGATATACCGGCCGTTTTTAATTCGTTCCGGCAAGCAGGAAGGACTGAGTTTTATCAATTCCGATTTGATTTCAGCCATCAAGTTTTCAGCCGGAGGCTTTGATGCTCAATATGGAGATAAGCTGTCCTCCGTACTGGACATTCAATACAAAAGACCGGTTCGATTCGGAGGTTCGGCTTCCATGAGTTTTTTAGGCGCTAATACGCACCTGGAAGGCATTTCTGACAACCGGAAGTTTACTTACATTGCCGGTGCCCGGTATAAAACCAATCAGTACATGCTCAACAGTCTGGCCACCCAAGGGGAATATGAACCAAATTTTGGTGATTTTCAAAGTTTTATGACATATGACCTTAGTCCCTCTTTAGAAATCAACTTTTTGGGATATTACTCCCTGAACAGTTACAGGTTTTACCCGGATGAGCTGAAAGAATCTTTCGGGACATTTAATAACCCTTTAAGCCTGAACATCTATTATGACGGAGGTGAGGTTGACCGGTATCAGACCTTTACCGGTGCATTATCCATGATTTATCAACCCATGGAAGATTTGAACCTGAAATTTATTGCATCCGGATTTCAAACCGATGAGCGTGAAACCTTTGATATTCAGGGGCAGTACTTTATCAATCAGCTGGATGCAGATATTGGTTCGGGAGAATACGGGGACAGCCTCCTGAACATTGGCGTCGGAACATTTTTGGATCATGCGCGCAATCATTTGAATGCCAGGGTATTGTCATTTAGCCATAAAGGAAGTTTTACGAACGATCTGAGAAAAACCCAATGGGGTCTGAAAGTTAGAAAAGAATACATTCAGGATGAGATGAATGAATGGCGAATGATCGATTCGGCCGGATTTTCCATCCCCCATAACGAATATTTTGCTTTTAGCGGGGACAGCATCATCATTGTACCCCCATCATCCGTGCCCATATTTCATAATGTAAAATCTTCATCCGACATCAATGCCACCCGGTTTACTGCTTATTTACAAAACATTTATTCCTTTAAGATTCTGCAATCCGAATTCGGGGTCACCCTCGGGGCCCGGACCCATTATTGGGATGTCAACCGGGAATTGCTGATTAGTCCCCGTGCCTCGGTTTCATACAATCCTTTCTGGGCACCCCGCCTATTGTTTTATTTTTCCTCCGGGGTTTATTACCAGCCTCCTTTTTTTAAAGAATTACGCGACTTAAAAGGCAGAATAAATAAAGACATCAAGGCTCAAAAGTCAATCCATTACGTTCTTTCAGGAGAATACTCCTTTACAGCATGGAACCGGCCTTTTAAATGGACCACCGATGTATATTACAAAGAACTCGACAACCTTATTCCTTATAAAATCGATAATGTTCAAATCAGGTACTCCGATGAAAACAAAGCAAAAGGGTATGCCACCGGACTTGATATGAACATCAACGGAGAATTCGTGGAGGGAATGGAATCCTGGGCAAGCTTGTCCGTTCTAAGCACCAAAGCCAACATTCCCAACGATTTCTATTTTACCAGGGAAGGTGAAATGGTGGAACCGGGGAAATATCCCAGGCCGACTGATCAGCTTTTTAATTTCAGTTTGTTTTTCCAGGACTACCTGCCCAACAACCCATCCTATAAAATGTCACTTAACCTGGCCTATGGAAGCCGTATTCCCTTTAGCTCGCCTTTCTCCGACAGGTTTGATAAAGGCGTACAGGTGGAGTTACCTCCCTATAAGCGGGTGGATATTGGTTTTTCGAAAATATTCAAGCAATCCGGTCAGACGGCAAGCTGGGATTTTCTGAATCATTTTAACCAGGTATGGCTGAGTGCAGAAGTCTTTAACCTTTTTGGCATCAGAAATGCCATCTCCTACATGTGGGTCAAGACCCTCAGCAACCAGGCAGGCGTTCCAAAAGAATTTGTGGTAGCCAATCACCTGACTTCAAGGAGAATAAACCTTAAATTGAATGTAGAATTTTAACCATTCAAAAAATACATTGTTATATTAAAAATAATAAGTTTGTACAAAAACCGATATGAAAGACAAGCATTTTCCATACCAGTTTGCCATAATGGCCATGATTGTCCTAATACTAATAAGTTGTAAAAATATGATGAATAAAAATCGATCTGACGAAATGATTGAAACCTTCTATGTGGATTCATCCGTGGATCCGGGAAAAGATTTTTACCGGTTTGCCAATGCCGGCTGGCTCAAAAACACCGAAATACCTGAAGATTATAGTCGTTATGGGGTGTTTGAAGAATTGATGGAAAAAAACCAGGAAGATTTAAAATATATTTTTGAGTTAACCGTCGAAAAAAACCACCCAAATGGTTCGAAAGAACAAAAGATGGCCGATTTTTATTTATCCGGACTGGATACAGTTAGCATTGAATCGCATGGCAAAGCGCCCCTGGATCCCATTTTTACGAAAATCAATGCCCTGGTTGAAGAAGGTCAAAAAGAAGCACTGCTTGCCTTTTTACATGAATACCAGATCAATGCCTTTTTCAACCTGTTTGTCGGTCAGGATGCCAAAAGCAGTCAGGATATGATTTTAAATCTCTATCAGGGAGGTTTGGGACTGCCTGACAGGGATTATTATTTTTCAGAAGATTCCAGGTCTGAAAACATCAGGGATTATTACCACGCGCATTTGGGAAATATGTTTCAGTCGATTGAGCTGAACAATTATTCAGAACAGATTTACATGCTGGAGAAGGGATTGGCCGGAGCATCCATGACCCGTCTTGAAAGGAGGAATCCCTATAACACTTATCATAAGATGCCATTGGATTCCCTGCAGGAACTGGCACCCGATTTTGACTGGGCAGCCTATTTTCATCATTTGGGAATTGACAACCCGGGCGGAATAAATGTCGGTCAGCCGGAATTTTTTAAAACATTCAACCGTATCATCAGCGATATCAGTCAGGAAAAACTAAAAGCCTACGCCAAGATTAATGTGATGCGGAAGGCAGCGCCCTATTTAAATGCTGAAATAGAACAGGAACATTTTGACTTTTACGGAAAGAAGTTGTCCGGTAAGCAAAAGCAGAGGCCCAGATGGAAACGGGTAATCAGCGCCACCAACAATTACCTTGGGGAATTGGTCGGACAGGTGTATGTAGAGCACTTCTTTCCACCGGAAGCGAAAGCACGCATGGAAGATATGATTAAAAACCTGAAAGCTTCATTGCATGAAAGGATCCAGGGACTCACCTGGATGAGTGAAGAAACGAAAAAGGAAGCGCTGGCCAAGTTGGAAGTGATGAATGTGAAGATAGGGTACCCGGATAGCTGGAAGGATTATTCCAGTCTGCAGGTGTCCAGGGACAGTTACATAGCCAATGTCATGGAAGGCAGGAAGTTTGATTTCCATGACAACCTTTCCAAACTGGGAAAGAAAGTAGATCCCGATGAATGGCACATGTATCCTCAAACGGTCAATGCGTATTACAATCCATACTCCAATGAAATTGTGTTTCCGGCGGCCATCCTGCAACCACCTTTTTTCAATATGGCAGCAGATGATGCGGTCAACTACGGGGCCATCGGTGTGGTTATCGGTCATGAAATGACTCATGGATTCGATGATATGGGAAGAAAGTTTTCCAAAGAAGGCAATCTGGAAAACTGGTGGACCAAAGAAGATGAAGAACGTTTTAATGAGAGAACCCGTTTGCTTGTGGGGCAATACAATCGTTTCATGGTTTTTGATTCACTGAATCTGGGAGTTGACGGAGAGCTGACATTGGGTGAAAACATTGCGGACGTTGGAGGCTTAAAAGTTGCCTATCATGCATTGTTAAAAGCCATGGGAGAAGAAACAGATGAAGGCAATGCGGTATCAAGGATGAAAAAATCGGCGGTTGCCGGGGAGAAATCCGCAGATGCCTCGGAAAAAACAGCAGTTGACCCAAAAGATTCAGCAGTTGGTTCAGAACAATCATTAATTGCTGCGGAAAAATCAGCCATTTCATCGGAAGAGCCGGCCATTGAGGATAATAAATCAACCACCCGAGAAGAGAATGACAAGGTATCAGAAAGAGGCAAGACAACGGAAACAGATCAGCAGGAGAAAAATCGACGAGAGAAAACCCAGCATGAAAAATCCCATCAGGACAAAACTCAGCAAAAGGATAGCCAACAAGAAAAGATTCAACAAGAGAAAATTCACGGTTTAACATACCAGCAGCGGTTTTTCCTTTCCTATGCAAATATATGGCGGCAACACATCAGGGAAGAAGAATTGATGAGGCGTTTAAGGGAGGATGTGCATTCCCCCGGCAAATACCGGGTAAACGGCGCCCTTTTTAACATCCCTGAGTTCTACACTGCTTTTCAGATAGACAAAGAAGATCACCTCTACCTGTCCCCGGAAGAAAGGGCGAAGATTTGGTGATGAATATGGATTAGATAATCAAGCAGTTACAAATTAAAGCCCGGCATAAAATCTAAAGGAGAAAACGGCTGACGAACAATAAAAAAATCCGGGAAAACCGGGGTGGTGACTCCGGCGGGATTATATTAACACCGGTCATTCGGTTTTACCTTCCCTTTTAACCGATTTTAATCGCTCAATAGCCAAAAAGCTTACGAAAAGAGCCAGGATGATTTGCAGTTGATCTGCGATACCAAAATTCAGGACTTAATAAATCAAAGACTCAAGTTTCGGAGCAACTTTAACGCAGTTATTGACGTGTTCTTAGAGCCACTAGTTAAAATGAATAGAAGCAAAATATGAAATTTTATAATTATAATTATATTGAATTATGCATTTCCTAAAATCCGCAGGTCAATAAAAAAAATTTGGCAGGCGGATTTTAGCTTATAACAAAATGTATGATATAAATCATTGAATCTGCATAAACTTTTATCATGCCTGTCTTGCTTTATGATTTTTAAAATATAAGAATCATTGATTCATCAATCCATATGGTAAATTTACCAATATTATTATTTGGGCTTCTTATTTTTTTATATATTTAGAACCTGATTTGGATGTTACATGCATAACATTTAACATGTTTAAACTGAACAAGATATTACCCAATATCATTCATAAATCTGCAGGTAAGCTAAGTAATGGACAGGGAATCAAAATGGCCGGATTATACTGGTTTAGTCTATTCACGCTGTTTTTTATTTTATGGTTCAGCATTACCAGCATTTTGAGTAATCAAATGATTTATGGTTTTATCCTGTTGGGAGCATTCTTTTTATTGTTGGTTAATCTGATTTACACCATCAGAAAGAAGTATTACAGTCCGGGCAATTATCTCTATATTATCATCGCGGGGTTGTTGATTTTGTATGTGCTGACTTTGGAGCAGCATGAAACCAACGGCATCTGGGTTTCTTTTTTTCCGTTGGCAATATATTTGTTGGCAGAGAAAAAATACAGAAATCTCATTTCAGCCCTTTTTGTGGGCCTGGTAATCATTGTTCTTTTTTTACTGCCGGTTTTTGAACTTTTCAGTCTCACTTATAACTTTTTCCATAGAATCGTCATGGTCATCGCCCCGGTGGGAATGCACCTGATCATATTTACTTTGGATTATTTCTACCGAACAGAAATAGAGAGAATGAACAACGAGATTGAATCTGCTAAGAAAAAAAATTCTGAAAAGGATTCGTTTTTATCAAAACTCTCCCACCAGGTCAGAACCTTGTTAAATAACATTGTGGTGGTGACCAATTTACTGGATAATACGACCCTGGAAAAAAAACAAAAAGACCTGATTGAAACCATTCAGGCCTCTGCCAACAATCTGGCTGATGCCATCAATAATATTTCTGAGCTTTCGAAACTGGATGTCATAGAAAGCATTGATTACGATGTTGAATTTGATTTATTCTCTACCATTT
Organism: uncultured Bacteroidales bacterium; assembly: GCA_964346235.1. Taxonomy (GTDB): domain Bacteria; phylum Bacteroidota; class Bacteroidia; order Bacteroidales; family CAYFUP01; genus CAYFUP01. Next base: position 61,228 of record CAYFUP010000001.1, read on the forward strand.
CCAATACCCTGAACTTATTTACCAAGCAGGACGGCGCCCAGAATCTTATATTTGATATTGATGCCCCGGACGATATCCCAAGGCATGTTATTGGCAATCCAATCAAAATCAAACAGATATTTCTGAACCTGATAGAAAACTTGCTAAAGAATAAATCTGGCAGCAATGCTGAATTTATAATCAGGATAAGCGATCAGGGAGAAATGGACAACCTGATAAAACTCCATCTTGAAATAATCAGTTCCCAGCCCATACAAATTCAATACAGCAAAGCCCAGCGACAGTTTATAACAAGTTCCAGAAACCTGCAGGAAACCAACTTATCAGAGCTGATCAACGTTCTGGATCTGGCCATTGCCAATCGATTAATCGAACAAAAAGGAGGAAAGCTGGAAATAAAAAACACGTCCAACAGTTCTGCCTTCTTATTCGATTACACATTCATTAAAGCATCAGAAGAGGAAGAAAAACCAGAAGAAGCGGAATCCTTCATTAGCAGTAAGAAGAAACCAAAAGTTGCACTCGAAGATTCGAACATACTGTTGGTAGAGGACAACCTCATTAATCAGAAGATCATCATGCTCAGCCTGAAAAAACGTGTTAAAAACATTGACATTGCTAATAATGGAAAAGAAGCCCTGGATTTATTCGGGTCTTCAAAATATGATTTAATATTAATGGATATTCAAATGCCGATAATGAATGGTCTGGTAACCGCCAAAAAAATCCGTGAAATAGAAGCCAGCACCAATTCGCATACCCCCATCATTGCCATCACCGCCAACGCCCTTCTTGGGGATAAAGAAAATTGCCTGGCTGCAGGCATGGATGACTATATCAGTAAACCGTTTCAAATAGAGGTGTTAACCAAAAAGATACATGAACAACTTGAGCGGGAAATCTAAATAGTGGCTCTAAGAAAACGTCAATAACTGCGTTATGCTCCCCTTAAGCACCAGTCATTTACGATTAGTAAACTCCTGGCACTTAAGGCTTGCATGCCTTGTTCTTGACGCCTTCTTAGAACCACTAATTAAGTACCTGCAGAAGGCCTTGCCCCGATATGGAATAGGTCCTTCAAAAGTCTTTGACTTTGGTGGCACTATTTAAAACGTTAAAGCAAAACCCCGAAAATTCCGGATTTTTTATTGGAAGAACAATAATCCCTCCACCCTTATTCTTTTAAACAAATTTCTTTTAAATTTGCTAAATTATTTACTAGTCATCATCTAAACCTTAAAACTATGCCGGACAATCTGCAAACCCTTAGACCGAAAAACATTTGGAAGAATTTTGAGGAACTTTGTAAAATTCCAAGGCCTTCCAAAAAAGAACAGCAAGTAGCTTCCTTTATAAAAAACTTTGCTGAAAACCTAAATCTTGATTACAAGGAGGACGAAACAGGCAATATTGTGGTAAAAAAGCCCGCCACACCAGGCATGGAAAACAAGAAAAAAGTAATCCTGCAGGGACACCTCGATATGGTGCCCCAAAAAAACATGGATAAAGAGCATGATTTTGAAAAAGACCCGATTGAGCCAATCATCGACGGGGATTGGGTTAAGGCCAACGGGACAACCCTTGGTGCTGATAATGGAATTGGAGTAGCCGCAGCCATGGCAGTCCTGGAATCGAAAGACCTCCCCCACCCCTCTGTGGAGGCCTTATTCACCATGGACGAGGAATCAGGGATGACCGGGGCTTTCGGGTTAAAACCAGGATTTCTGGATGGAGACATTTTGCTGAATATGGACTCAGAAGAAGACGGCGAACTGATCATCGGATGTGCGGGAGGAATGAATTCATCGGCTGAATTTGCTTTGCCCAACGTGAAAACCCGCGATGGTTCGGCATACTTTCATATTGCAGTGCAGGGACTCAAAGGAGGACACTCCGGAACTGAAATAAACATTGGCCGGGGCAATGCCAATAAAATATTGATAAGGTTGATTTGGGAAACTTATCGGCTTTTCGATATTCAGGTAAGCAAAATCGAAGGAGGAGGCATGCGCAACGCCATCCCCCGGGAAGCTTTTGCATGGATTGCCATCCCTGAAAACAAAGCGAAACCTTTTAAATCCTATTTTCAGCAATTTACCCAAAAAGTAAAATCCGAATTACAGTCCAGTGAACCCGATTTATACCTCACCCTCAAAGAAACCAAAGCTTTTTCCAATGTCTTTGAAACTTCGGTACAACAAAAAATCATCAATGCCGTGTATGCCTGTCCCCATGGAGTAATCAGGTCAACACCCGGCATGCCTGAAGCTCCGGAAACTTCTACCAATTTGGCTTCATTGCAAACCAATGAAAACAATTTCAAAGTTTTTAGTCTCATGAGAAGTTCGGTGGATACCGCCAAAGAGGATTTGGGCAACCAGATGAAAGCCCTCTTTGAACTGGCAGGGGCCAAAGTAGAAAATTCCGGTGCTTATCCGGGATGGCAGCCAAAACCGGATTCTTCCATTTTAAAGGTGATGCAGGACATATACGTCAAAAAATTCAAGGAACAACCGAAAGTGGAAGCCATCCATGCCGGACTGGAATGCGGAATCATTGGCAGTGTTTATCCAAACCTAGATATGATATCATTCGGACCGACCATCCAGTTTCCCCATTCGCCGGATGAAAGGGTGAAAATAAAAGCAGTTGAAAAATTCTGGGATTACCTGACTGAAGCCTTGAAAAACATTCCGGAAAAATAATCTGCTGATAGCAACCCAAACCATAAACGCTGAATCACAACCAATAAAAAGCAATATCGCACCCTAATAATTAAGTAGATTTAATAGCCATCGTGAAACCAGATTTTTATGAAGCATTATCTGCTGACAGTTCAAGGGTGCTGGCAGATATGCTCGTGAAAGCCATTGGAAATCAAACTGAATACTTTGAGGAAGTGTATCAAATTGTCTTGAAGGATGAATTTCAGGTATCTAACCGGGCAGCCTGGGTATTATCGCTGACTGCAGAACAAAATCCCAAACTTGCTGTTCCCTATTTCAAAGATATGGTCAACAGGGTAGATGGTTTTTCCATATCCGGAATTCGCAGAAGTTTATTAAAAGTGCTGTTACATGTTAAATGGCCTGAAGATGAAGATATATTGGGAGGTTTAACAGAAAAATGTTTTACGTTCCTGGAGAATGAAAATGAACCGGTAGCAATCAGAAGTTACGCCATGATGATCCTTTATCAGGTTTGCAAAATTTATCCTGATTTAAAATATGAGTTGTCGGCATGCATCGAAAAAAATAAACCAACCGGTTCTGTTGGATTCAGGATGCAAGCCAAAAAAATATTGATGGAATTAAAAAAATTATAACGAAAAAGTTCTGTAATGGAATCGAATCTAATAGGATTGACGAGTATTTTATTGCTCGGCATTGGCGCACAATGGATTGCCTGGAGGGTGAAATTTCCCTCTATCCTTTTCTTGCTGCTCTTTGGGTTCATTGCGGGACCGGTAACTGGTTTCCTGAATCCCTCTGAGTTGCTCGGCAATTTTCTCTACCCTTTTGTTTCGGTTTCCATAGCGGTCATATTGTTTGAAGGCGGACTCACCCTCAGGTTGAAAGAACTTAGAACCATTGGGAGAACAGTGCTTTCGCTGGTTACCATCGGAGTACTGGTCACCTGGGCCATCTCAACAGCAGCTGCTTATTATTTGCTAAACCTTAGTTTCCAGGTTTCCCTGCTGCTGGGTTCTATCCTTGTCGTAACCGGTCCCACCGTTATCGGGCCACTGCTAAGACATATCAAACCCGTGGGGAAGTCCGCCAATGTGCTAAAATGGGAAGGCATCGTCATTGATCCCATCGGGGTTTTGCTTGCCGTGGTCGTTTTTGATGCCATATTAATCGGCAAACTCCAGGAAGCAGGAACAGTCGTCATGCTGGGAATCGCCAAAACACTTATATTTGGAAGCTTAATTGGAATCGGATTCGCCTGGTTGCTGCTGATGCTTATCAGAAAGTACTGGATACCAGACTACTTACAGGAAACAGTCACCCTGGCCACAGTGGTCGCTGCCTTCCTGATATCTGATTTAATTCAAAAAGAATCCGGACTGGTGGCCGCAACCCTTATGGGCATCATGCTTGACAATCAAAAGCTTGTCGCAGTTAAACACATTGCAGAATTTAAAGAAAACCTTCGCATCCTAATCATTTCCAGTTTATTTATCATTTTGGCTGCTCAAATAGATATCGAAAGCATAAAACAATTATCCTTTAACAGCATTACGTTTCTTTTCGTTTTGATTTTCCTGGCCAGGCCCCTTTCTGTATTTATTTCAACCTACCGGTCTGGGCTTAAACTCAATGAAAAAATATTTCTCTCATGGATGGCCCCGCGCGGCATCGTTGCAGCCGCCATATCCTCCATTTTTGCCCTGGAATTATCAAAAGCCGGCATGGTACAAACGGATTTACTGGTGCCCATTGTCTTTATCGTTATCGTTGGAACAGTTCTCATTTATGGCATCACCGCCATGCCCCTTGCCCGGCGGTTAAAGCTTTCGCAGACAGAACCGCAGGGCGTTTTATTTTTGGGGGCACATCCCTGGGCGGTCGAGATGGCCAGTCATCTTAAATCGAAAGGATTCCATGTGGCCATGATTGATACCAACAGAAACAGTATCAACAAAGCCAAAATGCAAGGTTTGCCTGCTTACAACGGCAATGTGATGTCTAGCAATGTGATCGACAACGTTGATCTCAGTGGCATAGGCAGAATGGTAGCGCTGACCTCCAATGATGAAGCCAATTCCCTCGGAGTGCTCCATCTCGAAGACCTGTTCAGCAGAGAGGAACTATATCAATTGCCAACGGTGAACGAACAAAAACCGGAGAATAAAGACAAAAGGCCTCAGCATCTGCATGGCCGGTTCCTTTTCGGCAAAAATTATAACTTTTACCATATCAATAACCTATACCAGGAAGGGTATGTGATTAAAACAACAAGGCTGACAGATGAATTTGATTATCAAGCCTTTAAAGCTTATTATGATAATTCATTGATTCCGATGTTTATCATAAAAGAGAATAAAAAGTTCATTCCTGTTACCATAGATTTTAAAATGGACCCTAATCCGGGAGATTACATCATTGCCATGGTTTATGACAAGACTGATAAATAATGGCTTTTAGTCATATAAAAAAAGAAAAACAACTTTTCAAAAACCATCTATTGATTTTATTGTTACTTACAATGTAAGTTTAACCAAAAAATCTTAAAAAAAATGAAAAACAAGACATTAGTTTCGATATGTGCCCTTTTTTTAATGCTTTTTGCCCTGAGCAACAAATCATTTGCTCATTGTGAAATTCCTTGTGGAATATATGGAGACTCTATGCGAATTGACATGATTGAGGAACATATCCGGACCATTGAAAAGTCAATGGACCAGATCATTGTACTTTCAGAAGAGGACGATGAAGATTATAACCAGATTGTTCGCTGGGTTGTGAATAAAGAAGAACATGCCAAAAAGATTCAGGATATTGTGAGCCAGTATTTCCTTCATCAAAGAATCAAACCGGTTGATCCTGGACAGGGTGAAATGTATGAAAAGTACATCAAACGTTTATCCTTGCTTCATGAATTGATGATTTATGCCATGAATGCAAAGCAAACCACTGACATGCAATTCATTGAAAAAATGAGAAATACCCTCAGGGAGTTCGAAGACAGCTATTTCCACACCCATGAACATTAAAACCAGGGGAGCCAAATCAAATAAGATTTAAAACATTCCATTTCTTTGCGAATTAGCACAGGCATGAATCAACTTAGTGCTTGTAGTAAGTTGTCTTTTATATCAAAATGGTTTTAAGAGAACCATCCGATTATCCTAAAGTGGCACCATGCTACATTCAACTCATTAAAAATAAGAAAAACACTACATTTAATGTATGTGAGTGCAATGTAAACCTTTGCTGTAAGAAACAGAAATGATTTTCGTTAACTGACAACAAACTTTTGTCATCCATCCATATGCAGTTTTTTCATTGGCCAGAAACGATAATCGTCAAAGCTGCCATCTAATAATCCAGCGTAATTATCCTGCCGTCAACGAAATTAAACATTTTCTTTTTGTCAGCCAGCTCCACCCCGTCAATCAGGTAAGCTTCATCGTATCCAGCGACTTTCAAACAGGTCGGACAAACCATTATCTCTACATTTTCATTGGAAATCAGCTCGTCCAGTTGTTCTTTCAGGGATGGAAAATGTCGATGGGTTACCTCCTTCGCACTGTTTATAACCAAATTTGGTGCTTCAATGTCAAGGTAAATCAATACCTTCTTATCTTCTGCCATAATGGAAGCCATTTTGAGCGGCATTAGTACCTTGTGGGCATCATTTTCACCACCGCTGATGTGAATCAACACACCATCTTCTTTTTTTTCAGGTTGAAGTACTGCAGCATTTTCTCCTGGCTCTGAGGCTTTATTCTCAGGGTTTTGAAAAGCACTCGAAGCCAAAAACATTATTAATAATGCAAAAACTAAATTTCTCATAATTTAAAGGTGTTTATTGGTTATTGATAAAATATTAAAAATAATGAATTTTATCCAGGTATCCACATAAAAATATATTTAACTCAAAAAAATTTAATACTGCAACCCAATCTGGATTTTTATAATGTAAGGAGAAACCATACCGGCCGGTTTGGGTGAAAAAATATGAACATAAATAGTTGTATATTAATAATTACCTCTGATAACTTGCGGATTTAAGGTATAAAAAATCATTTAAAGAATTTTTAACAGATGATCTTTTCAAAGAACATTTAATTATTTTACTTTTAAACCCTGAAAGAATTAAAAACATATTTCCATGAATGTTATCAGCCAGGGTAAACCAAAGCATATATGTTCATAAGGCATGCATGGTATTGAAATACATTCGTTAACCATAAAATTTATTCCAATGAAGAAAGTTGTATTGCTCTCATTTATTTTCCTTGCAGGTGTTCTCCTTTATGCAAAAGAGGATGATATCACGGAGGAACAGTTTAACAAATTTTTGAGAACCAAAACATTGGTTGTATTGGAAGATAATCCCATGTCAGGTTTTAATTTTATGATAAAGGAATTGGTGAAGAAACAATGGGAAATTACTGAATATGATTTTATTACATTCTCAGAATTTAAAGAAGTCTTTACCAATCCTGACTATTCTTTTTTATTGCTCTCGCAATATAAGTTTAAGAATGACAGGACAAAGCCTCAATATAACTTCCTGAGCGTTTGGCTTGGAAAAGAGGATGTTATTCTTTACAAAAATTTGCCTGAAGTGATTGGTGTACCCATTTCCTATAAAACAGTGGATGAGGATACTTATTTATACAAACTTGGAATTTTAATACGTTTCATTCAAAATCATGTCAGGTGGTTACAAGATAATCCTAAACTCATCGATAAAAACAATGTATTGAAACATTACAATGAGAATGTCGGGGACGTAAAAACCAAAACCCTGTATATAACCAAAAATGATTTGTCCCCGGAAGTCAATACCCTCGAAAAAATCCACCACTATTATCCGCATGAGGTAAAAATTGTCAGTCGCGAAGAAATAAAGAAAGCCATCGATGAAAAAAGGGAAGATGTGGTGTTTCTGCATAAAATTGGCCCTGAAGGCACCAGGCTTTCTGCAAGATGTTATAAAGTGCTTGTCGGGGCTGCCGATGCGAAGTTTTATTATTTTGATTATCACATGATTGATAATGATAAACCGGATTCTTTTTTGCCAAAGGATTTCAAGCGTATATCAAGAAACGGATTTTTCAGGTTCTTGTGGTAGCGTGATGTGCGCAGGCCTTAATAAAAGACGTATCGAACCTTTTGGATTGTGGGGGCATATGTCATGATTAAGTTATGGAATGTCAGTAGTATGTCTTGTATGTTCAGTTTTTCTTGATATAGACACGTGCATCTACTGCAAAGATATCGGTTTTCCTGCCGATTAAAGGATTGATATCAAGTTCCTTAATTTCTGTAGCAAAACGCAGCATGGTAGACAGCCGAACGATTATTTCTGCGAACCTGTATTCATTCACACCGACTTGTCCCCTTGTTCCCTGAATAATTTTGTAGCTTCTGGTGGAATGAATCATAGATAATGCTTCCTCCATACTCAGGGGCGCCAGGCCTGCTGAAACATCTTTTAATACTTCAATGAAGATTCCACCCAGTCCGGCTAATACAATATGTCCGAAAGCCGGTTCATACTTGGCCCCGATAAACAATTCTGTGCCTGTCACCATGGGTTGTATAAGTGTGCCTGTGGTGTCTTTGATTTTCATAAGCCTTTTGAACTCAGTATATAGGTGATCTTTGGATTTGATGTTTAACACCACGCCGCCTACATCCGATTTGTGGACGGGCCCCAAAGCTTTGATGGCGAGTGGAAAGTGGAGGGTTTCGAGTGCATTTTGCAATTCTTTTTTGGTTTTTACCACGTATTCTTTTACAGATGGGATGTTGGCGGCTTCAAATAATTGCTGAATGATATCCTGGGAAACGAAGCCTTCCGGTGCATGCTGAATGATTTGTCTGACCTTATGAACATCCACCCCTTCTCTATGAATGAGTCCTTCGGCAGGTTTGGGGGTGTTCTGAACTTTTACCAGTGCATTACCCAACAAGACTTCATCCGGAAAATTCGCGTGGCCTTTGTGCAGGAAATATTCCACTTCTTTTTTGGCGGAACTGATGGATGGCAAAATGGGATATATAGGCTTGGTACATTGTTTCATCTTGTCATCCAGAACCTTGTAAACATCAAATACATCCTGCAGACCTGTGCTTCCGAAAATAACCATCATGGCATCTATATAGTCCAGTTTCTTATCACATGTCTCGATGACAAAATCAAGCTGCTCTGCGGTTCCGGTGGCTATCAGGTCGATTGGATTAGCGGCGGACGCACCTGGATTTAGCCGTTCCAGGATATTTTTTTTATGTTCATCTGTGAACTCCGGGATTTTCAGTCCGCCATCCGATAGTGCATCGGTCAACATCACTGCAGGTCCGCCGGCGTGCGTGATGATGGCAATATTTTTGCCTTTGATTTCTTTTTGTGTAAATACGCTTGCCACCGTTGTGAGTTCTTCCCTTCCATAACAGCGGACTATGCCGGCCTTACGCAACAAGGCATTCACGGCAAGATCAGAAGAGGCCAGTGCGCCGGTATGTGATGAAGCTGCCCTGCTGCCAGCTTCAGAACCTCCGGATTTAATGGCGGCAATTTTACAACCTTTACGGATAAGAGAGGAAGAATGTTTGAGCAGTTTATCGGGGTCTTTAATGCTTTCAATGTACAGTAACTTAATTTTTGAACTCTTTTCTGGATGAAAAACATGATCGAAATATTCCAGCATATCCTCCACCCCTGTCTGGGCGCTGTTACCAATGGAATAGATGCTTGAGAAAGTGAGTCCCTTGGGCAAGGCCGATTCAAGAATAAAGACTGCCGTACCTCCGGATGCAGAAATAAAATCGCATCCATCGGGGTGCGCTTCCGGAAGGGGAGAGGTAAAGATGCCACTGAATGACAAATTGGCTACGCCTACACAATTCGGACCAATGAGCGTGGCGCCATGTTTGTCAGCTGCATCCCTCATTTGCCCCTCCAGTTCAGCTCCTGCTGCACTTTCTTCACTAAATCCGGCAGAGAGAATAACAAACGCCCTCGTTTTTTTATGTAATGCAAGAAATTCAACGGTTTCCGGACAAAATTTTGCAGGTATGGCAATGATGGCCAAATCAGTATTAGCAGGTAATTCCCTGATATGTTTCAGAAAATGAACCCCTTTAAGCTGAATGTCCTTGGGATTCACAGCATATAATTTACCTGTGTATCCGCGTTCATAGATGTTTTGCAACACCTTTCCGCCGGGCTTGTGAATGTTGTTCGATCCACCGATGACGGCAATGCTCCGGGGATTGATTAATGCATCTGTTATCATGCTTTGTGTATTTCTTCAAAGATATAAAATCGTTTGGCGAATATCATTAAAATTATCCTTTATAAATTTGTAGTGAGATGTACATATAGAAATATGCAGAAAATAATGTATAAACGTCCATCAAATAGGGTTATTTCATTCGCTTAAATTACAATTAAATGGTTAATTATCATGTAAATACAACTACAATAATATGAACTTTTCCTTTTTATTACCATGGAACCCTCATGATTTTATCATATCCTTGTTGTGGTCTTTCGGAGCATGAGGGTTTCAT
>CAYFUP010000002.1:0-48257 GCA_964346235.1 uncultured Bacteroidales bacterium
GTAAGCAGTAGGCAGTAGGCAGTAGGCAGTAGGAAGGAAGCAATAAGCAGTAAGGCAGTAGGCAGTAAGTCAGTAAGCAGTAGGCAGTAGGCAGTAGGAAGGAAGCAGTAAGCAGCAAAACAGCAATGTGGCGAGTTTCTAAATTCATTGATACATATATATGCATTTTAATTTGGTTCATTCACAAAGCAGCTCAAAGGCAAGGGCGGGATGGATGAAGACCGGTAAGGGTTTCATTGAAACACCTGTGTTTATGCCTGTGGGAACGGCCGGTTCAGTGAAAGGGATCCATCAATCCGATTTGTCTGACGATATTCACGCTCAAATTATTCTGGGAAATACCTACCACCTGTTCCTGAGGCCGGGCAATGATATTATCCGGCAGGCAGGCGGACTGCATCATTTCATCAACTGGCAAAAACCTGTTCTGACCGACAGCGGAGGATACCAGGTTTTTTCCCTTTCTGAAATCCGGAAGATCAAAGAAGAAGGGGTGGAGTTTCAATCCCATATCGATGGATCAAAACATTTTTTCACCCCCGAAAACGTGGTGGACACCCAAAGGATCATCGGGGCAGATATCATTATGGCCCTGGATGAATGCACACCGTATCCCTGCGATTATAAAGAGGCCAGAAAATCGATGGAATTAACCCACCGCTGGTTATCGCGCGGAATCAAGCACTTTAATCATACCAAACCGCTTTATGGATATGATCAGGTGATCTTTCCCATAGTTCAGGGAAGCGTTTACGCCGATTTAAGAAAAGAATCGGCAAAATTCATCGCTGAATCAAATTGCCATGGAAATGCAATCGGGGGATTATCGGTCGGTGAACCGGAAGAAGAAATGTATGCCATGATTGAAATTGTGAACGATATACTACCGGAAGAGAAACCACGTTATTTGATGGGAGTGGGTACGCCGGCCAATATCCTGGAAGCCATTGACAGGGGAGTGGATATGTTCGATTGTGTAATGCCCACCCGGAACGGGCGAAATGGAATGCTATTTACCAGGGAAGGAATCATCAACATTCGGAATGCAAAATGGAAAAATGATTTTTCGGTCATCGATCCTCATGGCACTTCTTTTGTGGATGGCTATTATTCTAAAGCCTACTTAAGGCACCTGATGTATTCCAATGAAATGCTGGGTGCCATGATTGCATCACAGCATAATCTGGCTTTTTATATATGGCTTGTGGAGAAAGCCAGGGAAAACATTATGAATAATACATTCAGGCAATGGAAACAAAACATGACTGAAAACATAACAAAAAGGATTTAGCTCAAGTTCTTGTTGATAAAAAGCGGATGATGGCTGGATGGATTAAATGAAACAACATGTTCAATAAAAACTGATTGCACCATACCTGAAATGAAGCCGAAGATCATAGACTTATATATTATTAAAAAATTCCTGGGAACCTTTTTCTTTTCCCTGCTCTTGATCCTGGCCATTACCATAATATTCGATTTTTCGGAAAAGATTGACGATTTCATTGAAGAGGAAGTTCCCCTCAATGAAATTGTATTTGACTATTACCTTAACTGGATTCCATATTTTGCTAACCTGTTCAGTTCATTGTTTATTTTTATCACCGTCATATTTTTTACTTCCAAAATGGCCACGCATACTGAAATCGTTGCCATTTTAAGCAACGGGGTGAGCTTCAGGCGTATGCTTAGACCTTACATCATTTCTTCCCTTTTTATTGCCATTCTGTCCTTTTTTATGGGAACCTATATCATCCCCCCGGCTAATAAAACCAGGATAGAATTCGATAATAAATATTTGAGAAATCCGTACCGGGATGTCAGCGGTAATATTCACAAACAGGTCAGACCGGGGATTTTTATTTATATCCAGCACTATAGCGCTTTTTCGGATGTCGGACATAAATTCACCATGGAACATTTTGAAGATGGCAAGCTGAAATCAAAACTCACTGCCGATTTTGTGAAATGGGATACCACGAAAAATAAATGGAACATCCGGCGATACTATATCCGGAATATCAATGGAATGGAAGAAGAAATTGTTCGTGGCGACAGAACAGATACCACCCTCAATGTGAAACCCGAGGATTTTAAAAGCCGGCTGGATTTCGTAGAAGCCATGAACCTCACGGAACTGAATAAATATATTGAAAAGGTGAAAATGCAGGGTACAGAGAATATCGTTTCTTACCAGTTCGATAAGCATAGCCGCTTTTCATATCCTTTTTCCATCATCATCCTCACCATTATTGGGTTTTCCTTGTCTTCCCGTAAAACAAGGGGAGGTATCGGCATGCATATCGGATTGGGGATTTTGCTCAGCTTCACCTATATCTTGTTTATGCGTTTTTCGGAAATGTTTGCCATAGGAGGATTAATACCGGCAGTGGCAGCCGTTTGGATACCGAATACCCTTTATGGCATCATTGCTTTTATTCTTTTCCGGCAGGCTCCAAAATAACTATTTAGCGGGTCTAAGGCATTTTTTTGCGATCTGATCTTGCACAAAACAGTATTTTTATTATCTTTAACCTGCAATTTTTTTATTGGTAAACTTTTTTACTTTCTTATAATGAAGTTTTTAAAGCGATATCAACATCTGTTTATTGTACTTACCGGATTGGTTTTTATGAGCATTTATTATCAGCCTGAAGAATATACGGCTTATAAACCGGTCTTGATGGAACGTGAAGAACTGGAAAAATCCATTGCTTTCCTCTCATCTCAGCCCTTACTCAACACCGGTAAAATATATTATAAAGATGAATTTGTTTTCATTTCTGAAAAATATAAAGGCATTCATGTGATTGACAATTCCGATTCCCTGGCACCGGAAAAAACCGGTTTTATCAGAATTCCCGGATGCATTGATATGGCCATCAAAAAGAATATCCTGTATGCCGATAATGCGGTGGACTTAATTGCCCTGGAATTAGTTAATAATGAATCGGTTCGTGTAACAAAGCGTATCAAAAATGTATTTCCCGAACTTACACCACCGGGATATGATTATGTGCCCTGGAATTATGATGACGACCATCGTCCCGAAGGAACCATTATTGTAGAATGGAAGAAAAACAGGGAGGATATACGGTGAAAACAGACAAATTCCTTGCGATAATCGTTTTGTTCCTGATGGCCATGGTGTTCATGCATTGCGAAGGAGATTCCAGTAGCAGTTCGGACTCCGGACAGGGGGGGTCGCTGGCCAGGTTTACCATTAAAGACAATTATCTATATACCGTTGATCAAAGTCAGCTCAAAGCCTTTGATATCACCGAGCCTGCCAGACCGGAATTCAAAAGCAATATCCATGTGGGTTTCGGGGTGGAAACCATTTTTCCGTATGACAGCCTGTTGTTTCTTGGTACCAATACCGGGATGTATATTTACGGAACTTCAAATCCCGGTAACCCTGCGGAACTCTCATTCTTTGAGCATATTACCAGTTGTGATCCGGTGGTTACCGATGGGAAATATGCTTATGTGACCCTCAACTCGCTGAATGACTGGTGTGGCAGAAATACCAATGAACTCCAGATAGTGGACGTTTCCAATCCATACAAACCTTCCCTTTTGAAAACCTATGACATGATTCAGCCCAGGGGACTGGGGGTTCAGGATAGTCTGCTGTTTATTTGCGACGATTACCTGAAGGTGTATGATGTTTCCAATCCGCTGGAGATGCAATTATTGCAGGAGTTTAACATCGTCTCCAAGGATGTTATACCATTGGAAAACATCTTGCTGGTGGTCGGGGAAGGTGGATTTTTCCAATATTTATACAAAGATGGAGGTTTGCAGTTGCTCAGCCGGATTAACATTGATGCCAACTGATCATCATTAGGTATGGTAAATAAAAACAAATTGAGCCATGAAACCAATTAAAATGATTTTTATCCTCTTATTGATGGGTTTGTTTTACAATCTTTCCGCCTTCGGACAATCGAAAGATACTGTGGTGGATTATACCCTGTCCTTCGTCCCGCAATACCTGATAATCAGCGGAGCACGAATCGATCTGGACATCCGGCTGAATGAACAAAACTATTTAAATGCCGGTCCGCAACTGTATGCCAGGTATGGAGAAGAAGAACCTTATAAAGGCGCCGGACTGGACCTGATGGTCAAACGTTTCTTTGAACCTGTTTCCCGGCCGGTTGGTTTGTATATCGCCTATGGCGGGATGATACAGTATTTCAAGATTACTTATGAGAAGCAGGGATGGCATTCATATGAAGTGGACGGGATCACCTATATGGAGGACGGGATATATGATAAAACGGAAAGAATTTATAAGACCGGTTTTAATTTCGTTATCGGTTACCAGGATAAATTTGTGGATGCCTTATTTATGGATGTTTATTTCGGACTGGGATACCGCTATAGTTTCTTTCCGGACGAAAGCTATGAAGATTCAGAATTTACCAATAACATAGTGGATTTTGGTTTCAGGGGAATAATGCCTGTGGGAGGGTTGAAACTGATGGTGTTCCTGTAAAGCCCAAAAAAAATGACCATAATTCCGCCTAAGCGGTCAGCCATTTCCTTCTTTTTTTATCTTAATTTTGTTTTGGATGAATGCATTCTTGAATGGGTTTAAGTAGCTGTAATACTGATTATTAATGATTCATGATTGATCAAAATACCATACAGAACATCGTAGAAACCGCCGATATTGTTGAGGTGGTGGGGGAATTTGTTAGATTGAAAAAACGGGGCGTCAATTTTACCGGTCTGTGTCCCTTTCATAACGAAAAAACCCCTTCCTTTTCGGTTTCACCCGCCAGGGGCATCTATAAATGTTTTGGTTGCGGTAAAGGCGGAAATGTGGTGAATTTCATCATGGATCATGAAAACCTTTCCTACCCGGAAGCCTTAAAATATCTGGCCCGGAAATATCATATCGAGATTGAAGACAAGGAACCCACCCCCGAAGAAATCGAACAAAAAAATGAACGGGAATCCCTGATGGTGGTCACGGAGTTTGCTCAAAAATATTTTACAAACCTGCTTCATGAACACGCCCAGGGTAAGGCCATCGGTCTGAGCTACCTGAGGGAAAGGGGATTCCGGGATGAAATCATTGAAAAATTCCAGCTCGGGTATTGCCTTGATTCCTGGGATGCATTTACCGGGTATGCCAAAAGTCAGGGATACAAAACAAAATACCTGGTCGGGACAGGATTGACCATAGAAAAGAACAACAAATATTTTGACAGGTTTTCTGGTCGTATCATGTTTCCCATACATGCCGTTTCCGGAAAAATTATTGGTTTTGGGGGCAGAACCCTCAAAGCCGATAAAAAGACGGCCAAGTATCTGAATTCCCCTGAATCGGAGATTTATCATAAAAGTCAGGTGCTGTACGGACTGTATTTTGCCAAACGGTCCATCATGAAAGAGGAAAAGTGCTACCTGGTAGAGGGTTATACGGATGTGATTGCCTTTCATCAGGCCGGAATTGAAAATGTGCTGGCTTCTTCCGGTACTTCGCTTACGGAAGGACAAATAAGGCTGATTAAAAGGTTTACTGAAAATGTAACCGTTATCTATGACGGGGATGAGGCAGGAATCAAAGCATCTTTGCGGGGCATTGACCTGATTCTGAAAGAAGGGCTCAACATAAAAGTGTTGGCCCTGCCTGAAGAGGAGGATCCGGACTCTTTTGCCAAAAAACATGATATGGATTCCTTAAACGCATATATTGCTGAAAATGAAACTGATTTTATCCATTTCAAAACAAAGCTTTTGCTGGAGGATGCCAGGAAAGACCCGATTCGCCGGGCCAACCTGGTATCCGATATTGTTCGCTCCATTGCCGTTATTCCCAATACCATAACACGCTCTGTTTATATCAAAGAATGCAGTTCTCTGCTCAATATGGATGAAAAGGTATTGTATTATGAATCCAATAAAATCAGAAGGCAGCAATTTGAAAAAGAAAGAAAATGGCAAAAAAATGCACCGTCTTCAGAAAAAAATGAAGCAGCAAAAAATCAACAGAATGCATTCGAGATAAGGGAAGGATACGACCAGGAAAAAGAATTAATCAGGGTATTACTGACTTATGGCCATAAAAATGTCTCAACACAGAATGAAGATACAGGGGAAGAATCCGAGATTACCGTAGCGGATTATATTAAAGATGAAATCCACGGAGATGATCTTGATTTTGAATATGAAATTTTTAAGAAAATTTTTAAGGCCTATTTTGAGGTGGTTTCTCAAAACGGCTCATTTGACGAAAAAATGCTGATAAACCATTCCGACGAGCAGATTGTCAAATTTATCATTGATATTTTGAGTCCGAAATACCACCAAAGCAGATTCTGGAAAAGAGGGGGCAATTTTTATGAAACGGAAGAGGACCGTTTTAAGCAGGTGGTTAAGGATATCTTGCTGGCATTTAAGCAGGTTAAAATCCAGCACATGCTTCAGGACACCGAAAAGAAGTTGGGAAAAGCCCAGGAGAGCGAACTGGAAGAAGAGATAAAACAGTATTTTCACCAATTCAACGCCTTAACCCATCTTAAAATGGAACTTGCAAAGAATCTGGGCTTTCGGACGATACTGAAGTAGTATCCGAGGCAAGGTTCCAGGTCTGTTCCAGATCCCAGTTAGCCCGTATCTCCAGTTCCTGCGGATAAAAAATCACCTTTTCCGGTTGAATGCCTTTTATATAATGACCGGTGTCCCATTTTCCGTTTCCATTTCGGTCAAAAATGGCTTTGAGCCGGTAAGATGCCGCATTCAGATAGGGAAATGATACCTCCCCGTTGCTGGAAATCATATGTTTTCTTTTTACATTGCTGTTATTGTCTAACAGCTGGATGACCATCGGGCCGGTCACCGACTCGAGTGTTAAAATCAGGTGGCCATAAAAGCTTTCTTCCCTTACCCTGATTTGAGCGTCGAGGGTATCAGTGGTTTGTCCGTAAATATCAGTGATGGCATTGGGAAAAACATCCAAGCGGTAAGTTTTTTCAGGTTCCCATTCATAATCCACCTTCGCCCTTTTTAATTGATCCTCGCGTTTGATCATGCCAAAAGGGACCAGGTAAAACAGGGTATCATCTTTCTCATAAAGCCTCATGTAAGTGGTATCAATATGTCCGATGGGATGTTCCGACTCAATCATTACCGAGTCCCCCAAATCAAGAAAACTTCCACTGCCGGTGCGCAGGTTCACAGGAAGCAGTGTCTGTTCTTTTTTACCTGCTTTATCTTCCTGCACGCTGTATGAACGCATCATGAGGGTATCGGCACGGGTTTGCAGACTGTCATATTTGTCCAGATACGTATATTCCATCCTGAGGGAGAAGGTATCACTTTTGATAAGCGTTGAATCGGTGATCCAATAGGTTAAGGAATCATTGCGGTGACTGACTTCCCTGATAGCCCAATCTTTTTCATGGTCGATGTGGAGCGGCTCCACGAGAAGCGGCCGAACGAGCGGTTCATTGAACGCAAAGGATAGCAAATGCCTTTCTAACCTGTCGGATGTTTTGATATATTGATTGATTTCTTCTTCATTAAATAAATAGTAATTGAGTTCAGGGGCTTTGTAAACCATGTTGATTTTTTTTAAAGAAGGCCCTGAAGCTGCAGTATCTTCGGTCACGCTCGAATCCAGACGGAAAGTAATAAGCGTATCAGCAAAAGCAATCCGCTCATTGGGCATGTCATACATATAATTCCTGTTCTTGTCATCCAGCAGAAATACTTTAAAGGTATCATGCCTTATATTGTTGATGGCAAAATGCCCTTCATCGTTGGTGCGTGAAAGGTAATAAGGTACCTGTTTATAAGGAATTGAATCTTCCAGCTCTTCATAAAGCATGGCATAGACGTTTTCCAGCGGTTTATTGTCAAAAGCATTGAGCACCTTTCCTTCAAAGCTCAGGGAGTCGATATAGGGACCCGTGGAGAAGACGAATTCAAAGTTCTCCATCGGATTTCCCTCATTGTTGTCCACTATGGCATCACTGAAATTAAATGAATAAGTGGTGTTTTCCCGGAGGGTATCTATAATTTTGAGCTCAATTTCTTTTCCTTTGTTAACGATCCTGGGCTGATTTTCCATGGGGGGTGAAATGAGCAGTTTATTGTTGACGTCCTGTAACTGAATGAATTCGTCAAATTCAATTTCTATTTCATCGCCTTCAAAATTTCTGGCATAGTTAGCCGGTTCGCTTTCAACCACCCTGGGAGGCACCTCATCCACCGGCCCCCCGCTTGGCGGGACAATCTTTGCACAGCCGGTTAACATAATGAGTGTTAATAGAATCAGGAAGGTAGAACGGTACATTTGGTTTTATTAATGAGTTTGATAGTTAGTGGTTCTGAGAAAACGTCAATAACTGCGTGATGCTCACCTTAAGCACCAGTCATTTACGACCAGTAAACTCCGGGCACTTAAGGCTTGCATGCCTTCTTATTGACGCCTTCTTAGAACCACTTTAGCATAATTTGTTGGTTTTCTTAGTGACAATAATTAGAGAACGCATATTAGCTGTGAATATTATCTGTCCATTGGGGATTTGGGAGTTCGCCTGATTTCATTATAAACCCCTTATCAGCCATTGCCGGCAACAAAGCTGTGAAATGAGCTACGAGTTCGCTGCAGGCAAAAGAGCTTGTGAGTTCGCTGAAGGAAAACGAGCATGCAGATTCACTGAAGTCATACGAATTCAGGACTTCGCTGCAGGACAATAAGTCTCCCGTGTCACTCCATGACACTAAAGGCATCATGAACAAATTAATTTTCGAATTAATTCAAAAAGCATTATAATAATATTCATATCTTTTATAGTTTTGGCCATAAAAATAATCAATAAATATTATGCTTATAAATTATATTACCTGGAATGTTGATCCGGAAATCGTCAATATATTTGGTTTGCTTTCCATTCGTTGGTATGGGCTATTATTCGCCATGTCTTTTTTAGCCGGTTATTACATTTTTACCAAATTCTTTAAAAAGGAAGGGGTTCCCATGGAAGTGCTTGACAAGCTTACCTTGTATATGTTTCTGGGGACTTTGATAGGTGCGAGATTGGGACACTGCCTGTTTTACGAACCGGACTATTACCTGAGTAATCCCATCGAAATCCTGAAGGTTTGGCGGGGCGGACTTGCCAGTCATGGTGCAGCCATCGGGATTCTCATTGCTTTATATCTTTTTTCCAGGAAAACGAAATACCACATGGTTTGGATATTTGACCGGATTTCCATTGTGGTGGCCCTGGCTGGATTTTTTATTCGGACGGGAAACCTGTTTAATTCGGAAATTTATGGGTTACAGACAGAACTGCCATGGGGCTTCATCTTTATCAGGGCTGGAGAGACCGTGCCGAAACATCCGACGCAGATTTATGAAGCATTGGCTTACCTGATTATTTTTCTCATCCTGATATGGATATATTATCGTAACCAGGGTAAGTTTTATGCCGGGTTTACTTTTGCGTTGTTTATGATCATGATATTTACCGCCCGGTTCTTTATTGAATTTATCAAAGAAAACCAGGTTTCTTTTGAGGAAACCATGTCCTTGAATATGGGACAATTGTTGAGCATTCCTTTCGTTTTACTGGGTGTGGTCAGCTTGATCTTTTCACTTCGCGTGAAAAAGATTCGATGATTCATGCATTGGTGAAAACATCATACAAGGCATTTACCTCATAAAATATTACAATACTATGTCAATGATTGTTCAGGATGTGACCAAGGAATACGGCGATCAGAAAGCACTGAACGGAATATCGTTCAGCATCGGGAGCGGGGAAATTGTGGGATTCTTAGGGCCCAATGGAGCCGGAAAAACCACCCTGATGAAGATTCTAACCGGTTACATTGCCCCTACCAGCGGAAATGCCTGGATTAACAATATCAGCGTTACCCGTGATTCCATTAAGGCCAAAAGACGAATTGGCTACCTGCCTGAAACCAATCCCCTGTATTATGAAATGTATGTATGGGAATACCTGGAATTTGTGGCGGGCATCTATAAGATAAAAAATAAAAAAGAACGGATAGGTCAATTAATTGAAATTACCGGACTCACACCGGAACAGAAAAAGAAGATCGGAGCATTGTCGAAAGGATTCCGTCAACGGGTTGGCCTGGCACAGGCCCTAATCCATGATCCGGATGTGCTGATACTGGATGAACCGACTTCCGGACTGGATCCCAATCAAATTGTTGAAATCAGGGATCTTATCTCAACCATGGGAAAACAAAAACTGGTATTGCTTTCCACCCACATTATGCAGGAAGTTGAATCCATCTGCAACAGGGTAATGATTATTCATAAAGGGGATATTATTGCAGACGATGATATCCACCGAATCAGAAACCTGACGGCTGATCATACAGAAATTCTGGTGGAGTTTAATCAGGTTGTGGAGCCTTCAAAGCTGAAGCAGATTGACGGAATCACCAAAGTGTTCGGTGATGGAGATAAGCGTTACCGGGTCCTCGGATCGGAGGAAAAAGACCTCCGGGAAGAATTGTTTCAGTTTGCCGTGGACAATGGACTGAAAGTGTTGTCCCTGCAAAAGAAAGAAAAGAAACTGGAACATGTTTTTCAGCAACTGACCGGGAAAGGGGATACGGAATATTAAGATGCATACATTGCTTCACGATTATCCGACCTAATGAAGGATGAATGGCTGATCGGGAATCATCAGGATTTCATCATATGACCACAAAGAACTTGATCGTTATTTCAGGAAGGTTGAACAAGGTTCAGTCAGAATTTCATCAATGGCTGACCGGTGCTCGGTTAGGGTTCCACCCAGTCTCCGTGGGCTTTGATCAGTTTTACCAGTTCGTCCACCGCTTCTTCTTCCGGAATATTTTGCCTCACCAACTCCTTGTTTTTATACAGACTGATCTTACCGGGACCGGCACCGACATATCCATAATCTGCATCAGCCATTTCACCGGGCCCATTAACAATACAACCCATTATGCCGATTTTTAGTCCTTTCAAATGACCCGTCTTTTCGCGAATTCTGGCGGCAGTTTCCTGTAAGTTAAACAAAGTGCGGCCGCAACCCGGACAGGAAATGAACTCTGTTTTGGTGATCCTGGCCCGGCTTGCCTGAAGGATGGAATAGGCGGTCTTTAATATGGTTTGGAGATCGAATGCATCCGAATTGGAAATCCAGAGTCCGTCGCCAAACGCGTCCACAAAAAAGGAACCATTATCAATGGCACTGATGATTTGGAATTTTTCCGTATCCGGTTCCTGGTATGTGGTATAAGAAATGACCGGATAATTGATTTCCTGAGGGATTAAATAATTCATTAGGTAGCGGAATTCCCGGTAAACCGAACGGGATCTACTTTTAAAAACCAATACAATATTATCGCAGTTTTTAATCTCTTCTATCAGTCCGTTGTCTATATCATCCAGGGTGATGATGATGAAGTTTATTTTATCAGAATCTTCTTCTGACATTAAATATTCAGAAAGGGTAAACAAAGGGTAAACAAACTGATAGTCTGGTTGCCAGTTCCTGAAATCGGTGATGTAATAGTAATGATCCGGCAGATAACGAATAATCCGGGGATTATTGATATAAAAGATTTCAGGGGCCAATCCTTTTTCATTCAAATTGGCATTAAAAGAATGAATACTTTGCCGAATGGATTCTGGGTCAGGTTTAGCTTCATGGGGCCAAATGCCTGCATTTCCGTGCATAGAGGTTTGTTCTTCTGCGGTTAACTCCTTTCCGGCCATTATTCCTTCTTCTTCGTGATGCATCATTCCTGATAAACCTTCATCAGCCAGAAAATCACCAGAATTGGGAAAGTCGGCAATCAAGACTGGGGTATTATTTCCACCGATGAAATTCAAAGGTTTTGATAAATGTTTCTTAAATTGAAAAGGATGAAATTGAATGGAATGTTTTTTAACATGAATGGGTTGATGATAATGTTGATGAATGTGATTGATGATAATCTTTGCGGCTGGCATTTCGTTTTCAGGCTTTTCAGTAAGGGAAACCCTGATGGTGTCCCCAATGCCGTCGGACAGAAGGCTTCCGATGCCAATGGCTGATTTTATTCTGCCATCTTCACCTTCCCCGGCTTCGGTGACACCAAGATGCACCGGATAATTCATTTCCTCGCTTTTCATTTTTTCGACCAGCAGCCGGTTGGCATGGATCATGACCCGTGTGTTACTGGCTTTCATGGAAAGGACGATATGATGAAAACCTTCCGAATGAAAAATCCTGAGAAATTCCATGGCCGATTCAACCATGCCCTCCGGGGTATTTCCATACCTGCTCATCATCCGGTCAGAAAGCGACCCGTGATTGACCCCAAGCCGCAAAGCAGTTTTATGTTTTTTACATGTTTCAATGAGCGGGAGCAGCCTTTGGCGAATTCTTTCGGTTTCCTGACGGTATTCTTCGTCAGAAAATTCAATTTTTTCAAATTTTGCCCTTTTATCTATATAGTTTCCGGGATTGATTCTTACTTTATCAACATATTTTGCAGCCAGCTCTGCTGCTTTGGGATTAAAATGAACATCCGCTATGACCGGTGCCGAATATCCCAGCTCCAACAGACGGGCTTTGATTTTCCGGATGCTATCCACTTCCCGGGTGCCCTGGGTGGTTAACCTTACCATTTCTGCCCCTGCGTTGATCATTCTTATGCACTGTGCAATCGAAGCTTCTATGTCATTGGTATCCCTGTCGGTCATGGATTGCAGTCGGATGGGATACTGACCGCCCAGATATAGTTTGCCTATTTTAACCGGATTAGTATTAAAGCGTTGATAATGATTTGTGTTATGCTCTATTTGCAACATGATCTTTGCGAAATCTCTTCAAATTTAATTTATTCTTTTATACTTTTAAAACTTAACTGCACTATTTAAAATTTAGAACACTTTGAATGTATAGATTGTTATATCAAAAGCAAACCAACAAAAAACAAAAATATTATGATAAAACTGGTATTATTGCGGCACGGTGAAAGCATATGGAACAAAGAAAACAAGTTTACCGGCTGGACTGATGTGGAGTTAACTGAGAAAGGCCGGCAGGAAGCGAGAGAAGCAGGAAAGGTGTTACAAGAAAAAGGTTTCGTATTTGACCTGGCCTTTACCTCTGTCCTGGAGAGGGCTACGGAAACCCTTGATATTGCTTTAAAAGAAATGGGATTAACCGGCATCCCCATACATCATTCCTGGAGGTTAAATGAAAGGCATTACGGTGCATTGCAGGGACTCAATAAATCGGAGATGGCTTCAAAGTATGGAGAAGATCAGGTGCTGCAGTGGAGAAGAAGCTATGACATTCAGCCCCCTGCCCTGGAAAAATCTGATGAGCGGTTTCCGGGAAATGATCCACTTTACAAAGATGTTGGTCCGGATCTATTGCCTCAGGCCGAATGTTTAAAAGATACCGTGGAACGTTTTTTGCCCTATTGGCATGATGAGATCGTACCGGTGCTCCGGGAAGGAAAAAGGGTTATCATCGCAGCACACGGCAATAGCCTGCGGGCCCTCGTGAAGTACCTCGATGACATAGATGATGAAACCATTGTAAAGGTGAATATCCCAACGGGATTGCCTTTGGTTTATGAATTGGATGATAACCTGAAACCTTTAAAAAATTATTACCTGGGAGATCCGGAAAGGGTTCAGAAAGCGATGGATGCGGTGGCTAATCAGGGAAAGGCCAGGAAGTAAGTCGCTTGCAGCAATGCAATAAACCCCTCTTAACGTTTTCTTAGAATCACGAAACAATTTTCTTAATAAAAAGTCTTGATCCCGATGATTTCCCGGACATCTTTGACCGTTTGTGAAGCGCTGGCGCGGGCCTTTTCCATGCCCATTTTAACTACTTTTTTCAGGTAGGCCTCATCTTCCTTGATGGCCATGATTTTTTCCCGGACGGGTTCGGTAATGCTTGCGATGTCCTCCGCCAACTGCTTTTTTAGGTCACCATAACGGATGGTACATTCATTATATTGTTTTTTAAAATACTCGTAAGTATCAGGAGCGGAAACTACTTCAAGGATGGTGAAAAGGTTTTTGATGGGTTCGGGCATCTTCTGGTTGGGTTCGGCAGGACCGGCATCGGTCACCGCTTTCATCACCTTCTTTTTAATGGTTTTGGGGTCATCATACAGAAAAATGCCGTTTCCTTCTGATTTACCCATTTTACCGGAACCATCCAGTCCGGGAATTTTTATCAGGGTATCGCCGAAATTAAAAGGAAAAGGTTCGGGAAAGTATTCTACCCCATACATGCTGTTGAAACGCTTGGCAAATTTTCTTGACATCTCCACATGCTGCTCCTGGTCTTTACCTACCGGCACCTTGGTGGCTTTGTGAATGATAATATCTGCTGCCTGCAATACCGGATATGTCAGGAGACCGGCATTCACATTATCGGGCTGTGTCCGCACTTTTTCTTTGAAAGTAACGGTGCGTTCCAGTTCCCCTTTATAGGCATTCATGTTCAATAACAAATACAGTTCAGGGATCTCCGGCACATCACTTTGAATGTATAAGGTGGCGACTTCAGGGTCAATGCCGACAGCCAGGTATTCCGCCAAAACCTGCCTGACACTCTCATGCAGATTCCCGGGGGTGGGATGGGTGGTCAGACTGTGGTAGTCGGCAATAAAAAAATAACACCGGTACTCGTGCTGCATCCTCACAAAGTTTCTCAACGCCCCGTAGTAATTGCCCAGGTGCAAATTTCCGGTAGGCCGGATACCGCTTAAAACTGTTTCCATTTATTGCTGTGTTAAATTAGATGCCTGCAAAGCTAAAAAAATGTTCCTCAAAATTAGTAATTTTGTTCATTTATTGATGTGAACCATCAAAGTAAGATAAAGCATAGGGAGAAACCGGCAAATGGTTTTCAAAGGAAAGCCTTTTGTGATTGCATGAGACAGCTTTTTGTGATTGCATGATGCGTCGGCGTGAATGGCAAAATTTCAATGAAAGGTTTATAGCGGTAAACCTGAAGAACAACATATAAACGAAGAGGAGGGAGCGTTATGGAATATATGGAAGGACCAACAACAAGACAAAACAAAGTATCAAGGATGATACAAAAAGACATGGGAGAGATCTTTCAGCGGGAAACCAATACCTTGCTGGAAGGCAAAATGGTGACCGTCACCGTGGTGAGGGTCGCAGCAGACTTCAGCCTGGCCAAGGTGTATGTGAGTATTTTTCCGTCCCATGCCAAAGATGATATCATAGACATCATCAATGAAAACAAAAAACATTTCAGGCATCAACTATCGATGAGAATAAAAAATCAATTGAAGAAAATGCCTGAACTGGCCTTTTTCATTGACGATTCACTGGATTATATAGAACATATTGAAAACCTGATTAAAAAATAAGCCCATGCAATACGACCCCATTAAACAAAAACTGGGTGCTTTCTTCAATAAAGCACCGTTTTTACGCATTCTCTTTTATAAATTATTGGATTTACTTTTGTTAAGGACCTGGCATGTTAAAAAGGAACTGAAGAAATGGAAAAAACAATATCATTTTGAAAAACCGGATATACTGGATGCAGGTTCCGGCTTTGGACAATATACTTATTATGTGTCCACCATGTTTGATGATTATTCCATTAAAGCCATTGATGTAAAAGAAGAACAAATTGAGGATTGCAATCGCTTCTTTCGGAAAATCAACAAACCTGAGGTGGTATTCGAACTGGGTGATCTTACGACATATAAGGAGGACAATGCTTATGACCTGGTATTGTGTGTAGATGTACTGGAACACATCGAAGAAGATGTAAAAGTGATGTCCAATTTTTATCAATCCCTGAAGGAAAACGGGACATTGATCATTTCCACTCCTTCCGATCAGGGGGGGTCGGATGTGCACCACGAGCACGAAGCGTCGTTTATTGATGAGCATGTCAGGGACGGATACGGCATCCGGGAAATTGAGGATAAACTGAAGCAGGCAGGATTTTCAAAAGTATATCCGCGTTATACCTATGGATGCCCTGGTAAAATATCCTGGAAGCTTTCCATGAAATATCCCATTACCTTGCTGAATACAAGTAAATTATTTTATATTTTATTGCCTTTTTATTATTTGGTCGCCTACCCCGTTTCATTTATATTCAATAAGTTTGATGTGATGTTACATCACAAAACAGGGACCGGCTTAATGGTGAAAGCAGTGAAATAATATATAATATACGTTGAAAGCATATAAGTCAATTAGCTTTTGAATTTACCGTTTTTCATATCAAGAAGATACCTGGTGGCCAAGAAATCGCGAAATGCCATCAATGTGATTTCCGCCATTGCTGTGGGTGGGGTGAGTGTCGGAGCCATGGCCCTGATCGTGGTATTGTCCGTATTTAATGGTTTCGATGTGGTGTTGCAGCAGTTATTCAATGCTTTTGAGCCGGATTTGGAAATTACCCCGGCCACCGGCAAGACTTTTTCTCCGGATAGTGTATATCTTACTGCCCTCTCAGAGCATCCCGGTGTACTTCATTATGCCGAAGTGGTGGAAGAAAATGCATTGATACGATATGATGATAAGCAATACATTGCCAGAATCAAAGGGGTGAGTGAATCATACGCGGATGTCACGGGTGTGGACACCATGCTGGTGGAAGGGGAGTTTAGCCTGGAAGAAAACGGTCAGCCCCGTGCAGTGGTCGGACAGGGTGTGGCGTATTTTCTTTCCATTGGCCTTGCCTTTACCGATCCCCTGGTCATTTATATGCCTGAACGCCGGCAACAAATCGGAATCATTCCTCAAAAGGCCTTCAAGCAAAACTATGTTTTTCCCTCAGGCGTTTTTTCCATTCAGCAGGAATATGATAAGGAATATGTGATTTTGCCATTGGACTTTGTCAGGGTTCTGCTGGATTACCATAACGAAATCACTGCCCTGGAATTAAAACTTGCTCCCGATGTGCGCGCAGAGCAGGTGAAAAGGGATTTGGCCACCATGCTGCCTGAAAACTTTGAAATAAAAGACAGGTATGAGCAGAATGAATTGTTTTATAAAATTATGAAATCAGAAAAGTGGGCCATCTATCTGATTCTTTCCTTTATCCTGGCCATCGCCTCTTTTAATGTCATTGCCTCACTCACCATGCTGATCATTGAAAAGAAAGATGATATTTTTACTTTAAGAAGCATGGGAGCCAGTACCAGGACCATCCAGAAAATCTTCTTTCTGGAAGGATCCATGATCTCACTGAGTGGAGCCATGGCAGGATTGGTGCTGGGAATTGCGATTTGTTGGGCTCAGATAAAGTACGGACTGGTCAGGCTGAAGGGCAGCGGTGCGTTTATTATTGATGCGTATCCGGTGAAAATGGCCTGGAATGATGTGGTGATGGTTTTACTGATTGTGATAGTCATTGGACTGATAGCTGCTTATGTTCCGGTAAGGTACCTGACCAAGAGATATCTTGCGATATGATTGACGGAGAACTTGATGCGCCAGCCAATAATAAATGAAGGGGGATGATAAAGGGGGATTCTAAATAATGCCCGGCATGTAATTTGCTTTATTTATCAATACTTTTAAAAGATTCATAAAGAAAATACGTGATTTTACGTAAAATTAATATTCCCGTAAACACTTTATAGTCAGGAGGCAGGCATTTTATTGTATTGTAAATCATTGTTTTATAGGGCTTTACAAGAACATTTAATATTTTACTATAAATGATTAAAATTAACTTCTTGATTTTTTGAGGTTTCTAATTTTTTTATAAATTAGCGTTCTTAAAACAAAGCCTGAAACAAACTTTCAGATACCACGTAGAAGTTCTTAACATTGATTAAAAAGCATTTACCTACTATTTAAATAGTTTGATATATAAACAAATAATTAATGAAAAAAAAATTTATATTTGGTTTCCTGCTATCAGGACTCATCCTGGCGATTATTTCCAATAGTGCTTATTCCCGGGAGATTGAGATGGAAATTCAGGTAGATACAATTGATAATAATGCTTTCGAAATGAATATAACTATCAGCAATGCCGAGCTGCCTGTTGACTGGTTTCTTTTTACAAAAGACGGTTTGAATGATAATAATCCGGTAAGTACACACTTATCGATTCAGTCAAGGGAACAAAAATTTGTAGTCTATGAAAAAAAACAATATATTATCATGGTAAAAGACAGTCAAGACCGAATGTATTCCAAATCAATTGATATTAAATAATTTTGAATGCCATCAAATTATAAGTCATATATACTGTTAATCATTGGGTTCTTCAGCTCACTGGCCCTGCATGCCATCGATGTATCACTCGATACCACCAGTGTTACCTGTAACGGAAGCAATGACGGAATCGTTCATACGATGGTCACCAATGACAACAATCCTCCCTATGATTATTACCTGTATGATGTATTTCCAGGCGGCAATCCGGTAGATTCCATTAAGTCCACCCCTTCCAAAGACACTGCGTTTCATGACTTATCGGGGGACAAATACACGGTTTTGGTAAGTAATTCAAATGATGACATTGCGGCCAGGAGCATTCAGCTGAGGGAGCCTGACCCGTTATCCATTGACAGTTTGCCATGTATTCAGCGACTTACGTGTTTTTATGGCAGTGATGCCAAACTTCAGGCAAATGTCTCAGGTGGTAATGGGGGCAACACTTATCGTTGGTACAAAGATACCCTGGGTTCCTACCAACTCATCAACCAGGACAGTGCGGTACTGACCAATGTTCATCAATCCAATTATGTTGTGGCGGTTGAAGATAAGAATGGTTGCACGGATTCCAGCGAAGTAATCAATTTCATCAGTTTTTTTCCGGATTATGCCGACAGCATTCCGGATGCACAAATCCAGCAGGATTCGGTGAATTCCACCGATGCCTGCCAGGGTCAGAACAACGGGGAAATCCGAATCTATTTCAGCGGGGGAACCGGCAGTCTGGAATACGCCGTGGTGCGAGACGGAAGCGGAGATACCACCAACTGGGGATCCAGCAATACCATATCCGGTTTGCAACCGGGTACCTACCGGGTATATGTAAGGGATGCCTTTGGTTGTATTAAAAAAAAAGACGATGGGGATGTGGTTATTGGAGAAATACCGGCACCGGCTGTTGATGCGGGAAGTGATGAAGAAACCTGTGAAGATACCCAATTTGATTTATCGGGTTCAGCCACCGTACCCACTGCTTCCAATTACAGTTCATTGAGCTGGAATGACGGGGGAACCGGTGGTTCCTTTGATGACAACACAAGCCTGACTCCCGTTTATACTCCGCCTGCTGATTTTTCCGGCAGCATCACGCTTACCTTGACCGCTACCGGCAATGCGAATTGCAATCCGGTCAGCGATAACATGGAATTGACCGTTACTGCGAGACCTGCTGCTGATGCAGGAAGTGACGAACAAACCTGCAAAAATACTGATTTCGATTTATCCAATGCTTCAACCGAACCCACTGCCTCGGATTATAGCAGTTTAAGCTGGGATGACGGGGGTGCCGGAGGAAGTTTTGATGACAACACCTTATTAACGCCCGTATATACCCCGCCAAACGGATTTACCGGGGACATCACCCTGACGCTTACCGCTGATGGCAGCGGAAGTTGCAGTCAGGTAAACGACATCATGACACTCACCGTGGTAGAAAGTCCCATAGCCAATGCTGGCAGCAATGAAGAAACCTGTGAGGACACCCCGTTTGATTTGTCTGCTTCAACGACTGTTCCTTCTGCTTCCAATTACAGTTCTTTGTCATGGGATGACGGGGGTGCCGGGGGATCCTTTGATGATGCGACAAGCTTAACTCCGGTATATACGCCACCCACTGGATTTACCGGAACCATCACCTTAACCCTTACTGCCAATGGCAATGCCAATTGCAGTCCGGATACGGATGACATGGATTTAACCGTGACAGCCAAACCTTCGGTTGATGCGGGAAGTGATGAACAAACCTGTCAGGATGCTTCCCTGAACCTGGCCGGGTCCAGTTCCATACCCACCGCTTCCAATTATAGTTCTTTAACATGGAGTGACGGAGGAGCGGGTGGTTCATTCGATGATGAAACATTATTAAGACCTGTTTATACACCTCCCAACGGGTTCACCGGCGATATTGCCTTAACATTGACTGCCGATGGCAACGGCTCGTGTGATCCGGTGAATGATGATATGACCCTCGCAGTACTGGAAGGTCCGGCTGCAAATGCAGGTTCCGATGAAGAAACCTGTCGCGACATTGCCGTTGATTTGGGCAATTCAGCCGTGGTGCCCACTGCTTCGAACTATAACAGTCTCAGCTGGGATGATGATGGAACCGGAGGAACATTTGATGACAATACCAATTTAACACCTGTTTATACGCCACCCAATGGTTTTTCCGGTACCATCACCTTGATCTTAACTGCCAATGGCGGGGCAAATTGCGATCCGGCAAAAGATACCATGGAACTGACAGTGCATGCTTCTCCGATTGCCAATGCAGGGAGCAATGAAGAAACATGTGAAGACCTCCCTTTTGATTTATCGGGTTCTACCTCCGTGCCCACAGCTTCTAATTACAGTTCATTGAGCTGGAGTGACGGAGGAGCCGGAGGTTCATTCGATGACAACACCGGTATTACTCCCGTTTATACTCCTCCTGCCGGGGTTTCCGGAAATATTACGCTGACATTAACAGCCTTTGGAAATGCCAGTTGCAATTCCACGAGTGATGATATGGAGCTGACGGTCACCGCACAACCTGCTGCAGACGCCGGCAGCAATGAGCAAACCTGCATCAACAGCGGTTTTGACCTGACCACCTCCGGAACCCTTCCCTCAGCATCCAATTATAGTTCACTAAGCTGGAGTGACGGTGGAGCGGGTGGTACATTTGATGATGAAACCACTTTAAGGCCGGTATATACCCCTCCCAATGGTTTTACCGGGAATATTACACTAACACTGACTGCCAGTGGAAATGGTTCCTGCAGTCCGGTGACAGATAACATGACTTTAAACGTAGTACAGGGTCCGACTGCCAATGCCGGCAGCGATGAAGAAACCTGCCAGGATGTTGCCATGGACCTGTCCACTTCCTTTACCGTTCCAACGGCTTCTAATTACAGTTCTTTGTATTGGAGCGACGGAGGGACAGGAGGTTCTTTTGATGACAGTACCCGTCTGACTCCGGTCTATACCCCACCTGCCGGCTTCTCTGGTACCCTTACATTAACATTGACCGTTAATGGGAATGCCAACTGCAGTCCGGCTACCGATGCGATGGACCTGGCTGTTACCGCCAAGCCTTCCGTTGATGCGGGTAGCGATGAACAGACCTGTCAGGGGGTGGCTTTTGATCTGTCCGGTTCAGGCACCGTTCCGACCGCATCCGATTATGGCTCTCTATCATGGGATGACGGTGGAATCGGAGGTTCCTTTGATGACAATACCGCATTGACCCCTACCTATACCCCACCAGCTGCTTATACCGGAAATATTACATTGTCATTGACTGCCAGCGGAAATGGTTCCTGTGCTGCAGTGAATGATGATATGACCCTGAATGTATTAGCGGGTCCGACTGCCAATGCCGGCAGTGACGAGCAAACCTGTCAGGATATAAGCTTTGATTTATCTGCATCCTCTGTTGTGCCTTCGGCTTCCAATTACAGTTCTTTAGTCTGGACTGACGGAGGGGCAGGCGGTTCATTCAGCGATGAGACAACCTTAACACCAGTCTATACCCCACCCATTGGGTTTTCCGGAAATATAACCCTTACCCTGACCGCCAATGGAAACGCCAATTGCGGTCCGGTTTCAGATGATATGATTTTATCTGTTGAAGCAGCTCCTTCAGCCAATGCCGGTAGCGATGAAGAAACCTGCCAGGATGCCTCCTTTGATTTATCAGGTTCCGCAACGGTACCGACCGCTTCAAATTACAGTTCATTAAGCTGGAGTGACGAAGGGGCAGGTGGCTCATTTGATGATAACAGCACCCTGACTCCGGTCTATACTCCTCCGGCAGGCTTTACCGGAACCCTTACACTCACACTGACAGCCAACGGCAATGCCAGTTGCAATCCGGTTACTGACGCGATGGAGCTTACCGTTACACCTCAACCGCAAGCCGATGCCGGTAGCGATGAAGAAACCTGTAAAGACACTCCATTTGACATATCTGCATCAGCATCAGTTCCGACTGCATCAGAATATAGCTCTTTAAGCTGGAATGATGACGGAACCGGCGGGGCTTTCGATGACAACACCCTGTTAACGCCAACTTATACTCCTCCGGCAGGCTTTACCGGCAGCATTGAACTGATCCTCGTCGCCAATGGAAACGGTTCCTGTGCCCCGGTAAGCGATACCATGACCCTGACTGTTTTGGAAGAACCTGCAGCCAATGCCGGCAGCGATGAAGAAACCTGCCAGGCTGCTTCATTTGATCTTTCAGCTTCCGCTACCAATCCAACAGCATCAGACTACAGCGCTTTAACCTGGAGTGATGATGGTGCCGGCGGTTCATTTACGGGGGGAACAACGCTGACCCCGGTTTACACTCCGCCTGCAGGTTTCAGCGGAACCATAAACCTTATTCTCACGGCCACTGGCAATGCCAACTGCAGTCCGGCCCGTGATACCATGGATTTGACAGTAACCGCTCAACCCATTGCTGACGCCGGCAGTGATGAGCAAACCTGCCAAAATAATGATTTTGATTTGGCAAATTCAGCAAGCGTTCCATCAGCATCCAATTATAGCAGCCTGAGTTGGAGTGATGATGGCGCCGGCGGTTCATTTGTCAATGGATCAACACTTACACCGGTTTATACGCCACCTGTGGGTTTTACCGGTGAAATCGATCTCATCCTGACGGCCAATGGCAATGGATCTTGTGGTCCTGTGAATGACACCATGAATCTGACCATATTGGAAGGGCCTTCAGCCAATGCCGGCAGCGATGAAGAAACTTGTCAGGATGTATCCTTTGACCTGTCAGCATCCGCCACGGTTCCCGCGGCTTCGAATTATAGTGGCCTGATATGGGATGATGATGGCGCCGGTGGTTCCTTTAATGATAATACCAGTCTCACCCCAACCTACACCCCACCTGTAGGTTTTACAGGAAATATTTCCCTGATCATTATGGCCAATGGCAATGCCAACTGCAGTCCTGCGACGGATACGATGTTGCTGACGGTCAATGCGGCACCGACAGCAGATGCCGGAAGTAATGAAGCGACCTGTCAGAATGTGCCGTTTGACCTGTCAACCGGTGCCACTGTTCCCAGCGCTTCGAATTATAGCGCTTTATCATGGAATGATGGAGGTGAAGGAGGTTCTTTTGACGATAATACAGCAATACATCCTGTATATACACCACCGGTTGATTATACAGGCACCATTATCCTGACCCTTACAGCAGATGGCAATGCCAATTGCAACCCGGTGAGTGATAACATGCAGCTGACGGTCAATGCATCCCCCATTTCCGAGGCAGGCAATGACACCAGCATTTGTTACGGGGACAGTGTACAGATACTAACCGCCGACAGTGTCAATGCAAGTACCATCGGATGGACCAGCTCAGGGGACGGAACTTTTAATGATTCATCATTGATAAACCCATACTATAATCCAGGCATCAACGATCTGAACAGCGGCAGTGTTAAATTATATTTGCATGTCAACGGAAGGGGAACATGTTCAGGGATTGAAGTCATCGACTCCATGAACCTTGCCATCCCTGCTCAGTTAAAGGCCTCCGTCGGAGCACCCAGTCCCTTCGCCAACAATATTTCTGCCAATACCCGGATTTCGGTATCCTTTAATGTGGAAGGACATCACTACATCCAGGATGTAAGCTATTACCTGGTTGCGCCGGATGGCACTAAAATTAAAATGAAAGAACAACCGGCCGATCCAAATTGCGGCATAGATCCGTTTTTTGGATTCAGACTTCCCTGTAACACCGCCAAGAATGCAGATATTACCTTCACTACGGAAGCCAATCCCAATGATACGCTCACTGTATGCGACTGCTCCGGAGGGTATAACGAAGATCTTTCCGGCACGTTTGCCATCACGGGGGACTGGACGCCGCTTTACGGGCAGGATCCCGCAAACGGTAGCTGGGGGATAGAAATAGTGGATAAACAAAACAATGCCCTTGGTCCTGTGGAAGAACTGACCGGTTCCATCATCTTCAGAGATACAACGGAAGCAGGGGATACGGTTTCACTGGTGTATGAAAGTTACGGACCAAGAGATATCAATGAAGCCGGCATCACGACTTATACCCTGAGCCGGGGACTCCGGGTAAGCTGCAACGGTGCCTGTGATGCCGAAGCCATCGTGCAGGCCAGCGGCGGAACGCCTCCTTATGATTTTACCTGGAGTGGCTCGGAAACCATCAATAATAACGGAGATACCTTATATTTGTGCGCCGGAAATTATACCCTCACCGTCACCGATGCTCTGGGTTGTACCGACATGATTCCGGTGGAAGTCACCGAACCTGAAGCCCTTATCTTTAAAGGCATCAGCTATACCGATTCCATCTGTGAGTTTTCAAGTGCAGGTGAGATAACGGTTGACAGCGCCGGCGGCGGAACCGGTAACGTGACCGTATCCATCAACGGGACTGATTTTTATCCGTTACCCCATACATTCAGTAACCTGGGCATTGGGGATCATAGGATTTCATTATCGGATGACAATAAATGTATTGAAGACACCATCATCACCATTCACCGTATTGATTCCATGCGGTTCGACCTGGAGGTTACACCGCTTACCTGTGCGGAAGATTTGGGAAGCATCCTCATCAAAAATATCAGGGGAGGAACCCCTTCCTTGTTCAGCATAGACGATACCCTGCATTTTGAGCCGGACGATGGGTTTGGTGGTTATACCTTCCAGCAGTTCGGCAATGACAGTGCGCTGTTCTCGGGACTTCCCGGCGACAGCAACTATATTACTGCGATAAAATCAAGCATCGGATGTGTCACCTACGG
Source organism: uncultured Bacteroidales bacterium (assembly GCA_964346235.1). Lineage (GTDB taxonomy): Bacteria > Bacteroidota > Bacteroidia > Bacteroidales > CAYFUP01 > CAYFUP01. Next base: position 25,012 of record CAYFUP010000002.1, read on the forward strand.
GGATACCATTTCGCTCGTAAAACCGGACACCTTGGTATTTGATTCTTTATATTATGATGACAGCATCAAAGTTGAAAACGGCGATACGATCAACTTACTCGTGGCCGGTGATAGTGCACAAATAGAAATCTTTGCCCATGGCGGGGCAGGGGAATTGTCCTATTTCCTTGCTGATACCGGGACAGCCATCCACGATAGCCTGTTCACAGCGGATTCTGTATTCAACCTGCATGCAGGGGTTTACTACACGGCGGTGTCCGACTCCAATGGTTGTCAGAAACTGGGTGACACCCTCCTGGTGACCCAACCCGACTCCATCCTGATTGATACGGTCATCACTGAAAATATCCTTTGCCATGGCGATTCGTCCGGAGTAATTCAGATTAGTGCCAGTGGGGGTACCCTGCCTTTAAGGTATTGGTTGACGGCGGAAGACACAATTTACCGGGGACCGCAATCCGATACGGTTTTCACGGATTTGCCGGCTGATACTTTCACAGTCGTGGCGGCTGATACCAATGGATTCACCAATGTCAACGAGACGGTGGTCATCATTTCGCAACCGGATGAGTTGCTCACGGATGATGCTTTGTTCAACATTACCTGTTTTGGGGCCGGCAATGGACGCATTGAAATAGAACCATCAGGGGGTGCAGCACCCTATGATTATTCCATTGACAGCGCCAATTCCTATTTTGCGCTGAATCAGACCGGCAGACTGGATACCACCGGTTTACTGCCTGGTACTTATCCGGTGGCGGTCAGGGATACCAATGGCTGTATCAGCTATGGAAACAGATTTACCCTTGCTGAACCGGATTCCATTGCCATTGATTCGGTTTATCACAACATGACCAAATATCAGTCCGGCGATACCATTGCCTTTGCCTGTGCGGGTGAAACTACTGACATGACTATCTTTGCACGAGGTGGTTCCGGAACGTTGGAATACTTCCTCCAGGATACCTCAGTGGCTGTCCAGGATGGATTGTTCGCTGAAGATTCTGTGTTTACCGTCGGGGCAGGGGTTTATTACCTGGTGGTCAGGGATTCCAGCAATTGTGAACGATACGGCGATACCATCCCGGTTGTTGAGCTTTCCGATTCCATCATGGTTCATGATATTTCTGTGAATACCATCCTTTGTCATGGCGACAGCTCGGGAATAATATCCGTTGACTCGGTCACCGGTGGATGGGGTGGTTATCAGTATTCCCTGGATGGAGTGGATTACCAGGATGATAGCTTGTTTACCGGTCTGCTTGCAGGAAAGCATTATGTGTATGTAAGGGACAGCATGGGTTGTCTGGCGGTGGACTCCGTGGAAATAAACCAACCCCCCGAACTTGAAATCGATACCATTATTAAAGAAGATATCCGCCTGGATACCCTGGGCACCATCATCATAGGCGCAAGTGGCGGCATCAGGCCTTTTGAATATGCTTTGGACGGACCGACTGATTTTGATTTCGGTGCGGATTCTGCATACATCGACACCCTGCTTCCTGGCAAATATGATGTCTTTGTCCGCGATGCCAATGGCTGCCTGGATTCTGCCATCGTACTGATAGTGGGTGATTCCCTGAACGGGGAAGTCAACATATTGAGCCATGCATTGTGCAACGGAAGCAATGAAGGTTCCCTGGAGATCAACATATTCAATGGGACAGGAATTATTAACTACGCCATAGAGGGCATCACCGGTGGGACTGAATACCTGCATGAGGGGACCACGGATGCCAGCTGGCAGCAGGATGGACTGATGGCTGACAGCTATGTGATCACGGTGGTGGATCAGGAAAACAAGTTATTTACAGATACCGTTGAAATTACCGAACCATCTGCCATTCGGTTCGACAGTGTTGTCACCACCCCGGCAAGCGGTGGAAACGGTGGTTCCATCACCATATTTGCCGATGGAGGAACCAAACCATATCAATATTCCATTTATGGCGACACGACTGATAACTACCAGCAGGATTCGTCGATGACCGGTTTAAAACCGGGCATCTATTCCGTATTCGTCATGGATACCAATGGCTGTAAGATCGATACATCCGTTACCATCATCAGTGATGACATCCTGGACCATAGCATCATAGTAAAGCAGGTGACTTGCTTCGGGGATGAAGACGGGGAGATAGCCATTACACCGGTTAACAATCAGGGAGAAGTGGAATACCGGTTAAGCTTTGATTCCAGGAACATCATTTCCTACAGTGAAAATCAAATGGTATTTAACAACCTGGCCCCGAACACTTATGATTTGTTCATGGTCGATACTGCTTATAAATATTTTGATACCACCCTAGTCATCAGTCAGCCTTCCGCTCCGGTAACCATCGATTCTGTTCAAAAACAGAATGTGGTAGCGGCCAATCCTGGCGCCATCGAGATCTTTGCGCACGGTGGAAGAGGATCCCTGGAATACTCCGTATATGGTGATGTGGACACCGCATACCATTCCGGTTCTCAATTTAATGGGCTTTCCAGCGGACTGTATGAGGTGTTTGTCAGGGACAGCAATTTATGTTCGGATGATACCCTGGTAACCATCCTCAGCGAGGATACCCTGGATATCAACATAACTGTAACTCCGGCACTATGCCATGGCTCAGGCACCGGTACAATTAACCTTGAACCGGTGGATAATGCGGGTGAAGTGACTTATATTTTCTCCGGAGCCATTCAGGATACCGTCGCCAGTGATACTACGGTGGCCATAACGAACCTTCTTGCCGGGGACTATGGACTGTTTGCCAGGGATACGGCGGGACAGACTTTTGATACCTTGATCAGGGTACAGGAACCGGATCAGTTGAATATTGACAACCTGGTGACCGAAGATATGCGCGGCGATACCCTGGGGTCCATTTTTATTGGCGCTTCAGGGGGAACCAAACCATACCAGTATAAGATTTACAGCGATTCTGCCTATACCTCAGATTCTGCATATGTGGATACCCTGAGACCCGGAATTTATGAAGTATTTGTCATGGATGCCAATGGATGCATGGATTCCGTCAAAACCTACATCAGCGGAAGCCGGCAGCTGGATGTAAAAGACACCATCATGAGTCATGTAGCTTGCCATGGCAGCAATGAGGGATCCATTTTAATGGAGGTGTTTAACGGAATGGGACCTATCGAGTATGCCATTGATGGAACAGATACCCGGTATGAATTTGAATCCACCGACAGCACCTGGCAAAAAGATGATCTGTATGCGGATACCTATGTCGTCACCGTTCGGGATGACAGCAATCAGTCATTTATAGATACCCTTATAATCACTGAACCGGCTGCCCTGAAGTTTGACAGCATTACAACCATAGCTGCCGATTCGGTCAACAACGGTTCCATGAACCTGTTTGCCGGAGGAGGGATACCACCTTATGAATACGCCATCGGCAGGGATTCCCTGTTGCCGTTTGTGGATACTTCCGGGTTTGATAACCTGAAACCCGGCAGGTACAGCGTAATGCTGAGGGATTCAAACCTTTGCACGAAAGATACCCTGGTCGTCATCCGGGGAGAAGATACCATCCGCACCACCATCTCTGTCAAACATGTCACCTGTTATGCTGATGAGGATGGGGCGATTACGGTGATTCCACTAAACAGCAGCGGTGAAGTGGAATACCAGTTGCAGTACGGAAACACCAACATCATTGCATTTGAATCGGATACCCAAAGGTTCGAAGCATTGGGGCCTGATGAGTACTATCTGTCCATGGTGGATACGGCCAATAAGTTTTTCGACACCACGCTGACCGTTGGTCGTCCGGATGACCCCGTAAGCATAGATTCAGTGGTTCAAAATCAGATAAGCATGGGCATCCTGGATACCATGATGGTGTATGCCCATGGCGGCAGGGGAGATCTGGATTACCGGATTGAGAGCGATACATTATCCCGCTCACAAGAAGACTCTGTCTTTACGGGTCTGCCCATCAACATTTATAAAGTATTTGCGGCGGACAGCAATGGTTGTATGGATTCCGCCCTGGTAAAAGTCAAGACGGATTCTTTGCTGGACATGAACGTGGTTCGCTCGAATGTTACCTGTGCCGGTGGCATGAATGGTGCTTTCGAATTCACACCTCTGGATAATAACGGTCCTGTTACTTATCGCGTGGTGGCTCAGGTGTTGCCTTTTGATACCACGTATAGCTCAGCGCAACCTTTTGTACTGGATTCACTGATGGCGGACACTTATGTAATACTGGCATGGGACACCAGCATAGTTCCGAAGATGCTGGATACCACCCTTGTCATTTCTGAACCTGATCCCATCAATTACAGCATAACCAAACAAAATGAGTCGAATATAAATCCGGGCAGCGTCACCATTCACGCTACCGGAGGATTGGGCGATCTGGAATATTCGCTGGACAGCGGAACCGTATTCCGGGATACCAATTATTTTGACGGATTAGCAGCAGGTACTTATCACATGGTCATACGCTCCTCCCTGGATACTTTGTGTTCTGTCAGGGACAGCATCAACATACTGCAACAACTGGATGTCAATGTGGCCACCCAGCCGGTTGCCTGCCACGAAGCAGGAAACGGTTCGGTAGCAATTACCATCACTGACAGCGAAGCCTTGTTGCCCATCCGGTATGTGATCAACGGGGATACCACCGTTTCGAATGCCATGTCTCACAGCACGGATACCCTGGAAGGGGGAATCTATCAGATAAATATACTGGACAGCATCAACAGGCGGTTTGATACCTCGATAACGGTCATAGAACCCGACCCGGTCAATATTTCCAGCTTTGAAGTCAACGATGTATTATGTCATGGGGATACCACAGGCAGCGTTTCGGTGACTGCCATTTCCGGTGGTTGGTTTGTATATGAGTATTCCCTGAATGGCATGAATTACCAGGATTCTTCGGCTTTCTACGGACTGCCGGCAGGGGAATATACTTTATTTGCCAGGGATTCTGCCGGATGTGTTGCAAATCCCAGGGATTTTGAAATTCAGGAACCCGCTGAAATTGAATTAAACATCACCACCAGGGATGCCATGGGTCCTGATTCATTAGGCGTTATCGACATCGCTTCCACCGGAGGCACCGGTTCTCATCAGACCAGGATACATGAAGATTCGGCTTTCACGGACAGTAATCTTTATGAAGGGCTGCAACCGGGATACTACGATGTGGGAGTGTTGGATGAGAACGGCTGTATCAAAGATACGGTGGTCATTATAGGCGGTTCAGATCTGCTTGAAATTCAGGTGGAAGTCCTCTCAGATGTGCTTTGCCATGGAGATAATACCGGCAGGCTTTCCATTCAGACGTTTAATGCAGAAGGTGCTATCAATTACCGGATCGAGGGCGTTCAGACGGACAGCATTTATCTGTTCGAGACGGATTCGACCAGCATTGCCGTCAGTGAACTGTTTGCTGATGAATACCGCATTACAGTGAGGGACTCAGCCTATAAAGCATCCAGTCAGACGATAACCGTTAACCAACCCGAACGCTTAAGATTTGACAGCATTCATTCCATAGCTGTTCGACATGAAGACACCCTCGGCAGCCTTGAAATATTTGCCGGCGGGGGAACACAACCATATTCTTATTACCTGAGCGGTACCGGTCAGCCTTTTGAACCTACGGTTAATCCGTTCATCGATAGTCTCCTTCCGGGCTATTACGGAATCGGTTTAACAGATGACAATGGCTGCCGCATCGATACCGCTGCGATTGTCAGGGGCATTGACACCATCGACACGGATGTTGATGTGCAAAACATCCTTTGTCATGGCAACAGCTCAGGGATCATCACCATAGCCCCGCGTGACTCCGGATTATTTGAATATACCATAGCCAGCGTGTCGGCTATATACGACACCATCCTGGATACTGCCTGGGTAAAAGACAGGTTGCTGGCTGACACGTACAGGATATTTGTGGAAGATACCAACCTGAATACCTTCGATACCTTGGTGATCATTTCTCAGCCGGTTGCTCCTGTGACGGTTGACAGCATCGTGACCACGCCGTTTGTCAGCGCTGACAGTCTCGGAACCATCACCGTCTTTGCCCATGGTGGCACAGGGGATTTATCATATGCCTTGCAGGACGAAGACAGGTATCAGGATGATTCGGTGTTTGCAGACTTAAGACCCGGAATTTACGAGGTGTATGTGAGGGATTCCAATGAATGTACGGTCATGCGTACCGTCAAAATCACCGGGGAAGATACCCTGGATGCCAATATCGCATCAGTAAAACCTGTTTCCTGTGAAGCGGCAAATAACGGAGGCTTTGTCATTGCCATCACCGATTCCCTAAAAAGTGACAGTGTGAGTTATTGGGTGAATGGCGTTTCCTTATATATCAATGACACCACCGTTCAGGACACCATACGGATAGATTCCCTTTCGATGGGCACCTATGAGTTCCTGGCTGTGGATTCATCAGGAAAGTCCTTTGAAGCCACCGTTGAAGTCCGGGGACCGGAAACACCCATTCGGATAGATACCATCCTGGCAGAACATGCCAGCAATTTATTTGATCAATTCCCGGGTGCGCTTACCATCCATGCTTCCGGAGGAATGGAAGGAGAATTGCGCCAGGTAGAAGTTTACAAACAGGGGGGGTTAGTAAAGGATACCATTGTACAAAGCGACACCATAATTATAGATAGCCTGAGCGCCGGCAATTACGAAGTTTATCTGAGGGCCGGTGAATCACCGGAGAATTGCTATGTGACGGATAGTGCGGAAATCCTGCCTCCTTTGAATGTCATCATCACCCATAAAGACATTACCTGTAACGGGGATGAGGACGGAGAAATGCGCATCGCCATTGAAGATACCTCAGCCCTGCCTTTGTTTGATTTTAAGATATATGATAATGAGGACTTTTATGCCGGCCAGGATACTACGGTAGTAGAGATTATCATCAAAGAAGGGGGCCAGGTTCCGATAAGCATAACCGACAGCCTTTCCAGAAGGTTCGATACCACGGTGTTTGTCTTTGAGCCGGATTCCATCGGGGTTGTCAACACCGTCATCGATAAACCGTTTTGCAACAAGTATGCAGTAGGTGCACCCGAAGGGGTCATCACCCTCGATAGTGTAAAAGGGGGACGGTCGCCTTATACTTATGAATGGTATAAATACAACGAAACGGCACAGGACTTTCAGTTGCTGAGTATCGACTCGGTGGCTTCGAAGGACAGCCTTTCCAGGGGATTGTATGAGGTGAGCATCATTGATACCATGGGCTGTATGCATACCAGGCGCTATGATCTTCAACCGGTGACCGACGCTTCCAATGAGGTATTCATTGACAGTGTGTATGCCGGCGAAAACATGGAGATTTGTCCGGATAAGCCAATAACCCTGGATGGCTATATCGATCCGCTTTCATTGGGAAGGGATATCAACACCATCCAATGGATAAGAGAGTCAGATGAAAGCATCATTGCCAACAGGCCCGATCCGGAAAATGAAGTGTATCCTTTAAGGAACGGATACACAGAAACCTATACCCTGATGGTCAGCAATGATAAGTGTTATGATTCATCTTCTTTCAATGTGAAGGTGTATGAACAGATCGGCATCGACCTGGCAGCAGAGGATACTGTGGTATTCAGGGGCGATTCGGTGAAACTGTATTCCAATCCGTGGTTCAATGTTTATCAATGGGAGCCGGTTGAATACCTGAGCGATACCAACATATCCAATCCTTATGCCAAACCCATGGTGGATACCGTATGGTACGAGTTAACTGCCTATACGGTGAATGAATGTATGGAGCATGACTCCATCCGGATTCTGATGGTTACCAATGATAATTATGAGCCCGCCAATGCATTCACACCGAATGGAGATGGCATTCATGACAAATGGGAACTGCCACATCCCGAAGATGTGGATGAGGTGGAAATATATAACCGGTGGGGGGAACGAATTTTCTATTCAAAAGAATATGACAGTGATAAGGCGTTTGATGGAAATGCTGCAAATGGAAAACCATTGCCTACCGGAACCTATTATTATATCATTAAATTTAAATATGGGGATGTAAAACCGGAAACAGGAACCATAACGATAGTGAGGTAGAACATGAAGCAGGTTAGAATTTACATATCAGCATGTGTGATATTGTTAACCGGAATGATGGGGGCCAGGGCACAACAAATGCCGCAGTTTACCCAATACATGATGAACAGCTATGTCATCAATCCCGCCGTGGCCGGAACATACAATCACTACAAGATTAAGCTGAACGGCAGGTACCAGTGGCTGGGATTTCCCGAATCAGCGCCGCAGGATTTATTTTTCAGTGTATATGGTCCTTCTGAAACCCAGGATATGGGGTGGGGGGGACTGGTTTATTCCGATGTGACCGGTCCGACCAGCAGGCTTGGTATGCTCGGGTCCTATGCCTACAATGTGAGTCTCCATGAAGATATGAGACTCTCTATGGGGGCTTCCCTTGGCGTGAACCAATATAAGATAAGCTTTTCACAGTTAAATTCCGGAACTAATATTTATGATCCGAAGTTGCCCAGTGTCGATCAGGCTGCCTGGGTTCCGGATGCCAACATAGGATTATATTTGTGGTCTACTTCCTATTATGCGGGTTTCTCAGCGCATCAGCTTATCAGGAACAAACTCGACCTGGTGGAGGACATCGACTCGGATACCATTTCGGGAATCAACCGGTTGAAAGTGCATTTTTACCTGACCGGGGGATATGCGTTTATTTTGAGTGACGAATATATTCTAGAAACCTTTGCCATGGTCAAAGGACTCACTCCTGTGCCCATACAATGGGAGCTGAGTGCCAAGATGACTTATAACAGAATGTTTTGGGGAGGAATATCTTACAGACACAAAGATGCTTTATCTTTTCTTACCGGCATATCATATGAGAAATACGGACTGGGAATATCTTATGATTTCTTGTTATCGGAAATAAGAAAATGGGGGACCGGATCGGTCGAAATCATGATAAGCTACCGCTTTGATGATATTAAATAAAGCATGGTTGTGTTGGTTGAATGTCATTGCATGTTAGGGATAAACACCATCATGTAAGCATCATATTTATAGGATATATATAAATGATATTTTAAGATCAATGAATAAAACGAGACATCTGGTGGTCCTTTCAGGCTCAGGTATCAGTGCGGAATCGGGATTAAAGACTTTCCGGGATATGGGGGGATTGTGGGAACAATACAGTGTATATGAAGTGGCTACCCCGGAAGCATTTGAACGAAATCCTGAATTGGTATTGTCGTTTTATAATGAGCGCCGGAAACAATTGGATTATACCGAACCCAACCATGCGCATATGGCATTGGCCCGGCTGGAAGAAAGGCTGCCTGTAAGCATTATTACACAAAATGTAGATGATTTGCACGAGCGTGCCGGCAGCTCCAGGGTTATTCATTTGCATGGGGAACTAAAAAAAGCCAGGAGCACCGGTGATTCCTCCCTGATTTATGATATTGACAGTAAAGACATAACATTGGGAGATACCTGCGAGAAAGGATTTCAATTAAGGCCCCATGTGGTATGGTTTGGTGAGCCTGTGCCCATGATGGATAAAGCCATGGAAGAGGTTTCGAAAGCGGATATATTCCTGGTTGTCGGCACCTCCCTGAATGTTTACCCTGCCGCTGGTTTACTGCATTTTGTCAGTCATGATACTCCCATCTTTCTTGTTGATCCGGCTGAAGTGGATAATCCCCTCAACCGGAAAGTGATTTTTATAAAAGAAAAAGCCACCACGGGAATTCTTAAGTTTAACCAGTTGGTTGATGAGCTTTTGGCCCATTGGTCCTAAACACTTTGAAAAACACTGGTCCTATGTACCTGGAAAAACAAAAAGCCCCATTACAAAAGCTCAGAAAAAACAAGATATGATGCTCCACTTTTTAAAAACTTTTCTGATGCCATGGAACACTCATCAAACATCATGCACAACAAAGATATGAACCAAGCTTGTGAGCTAGCCGGAGGAAAAAGAGCTTACGGGCTAAGCCAAAGGCAAAAGAGTATAGAAATTCGCCGGAGGCAAATGAGCCAGCGAATTAGTCGAGGCAAAAGAACGTATAAAGTTGCCAAAGGTAAAGAAACATCAGGGACTGCATACGAATGGAAACCCGGAAGTTAATGTTAAAACCAGAAATATCATTGAAATACAACAGATTCATTAAGCGTTTATGTCGTATTAAGGGAGTAGAAAGCAGATGCCAGCCCTTCCCACCGGTTTTTCTGAGAAAACTCTCAAAAATCATGATCCCATGCATCATGATCCATCTCATGTCTTGCTCTTCCCTTCATTCTCAGGGATTCAAGGGAGGATTATTGGCTGGTATCACCACCTCGCAAGTGGATGGGGACAACATGAGCGGATACAACAAATTTGGCTTTCAGGGCGGCGTGTTTGTAAAAACCTATTTCAATCCCGGGAACTTATCTGCATTTACGTTTCAATATACCGGGAAAGCAGGGGATACCACGGATGTTGTTTTGAAACCCAGATGGGCTTTACAGTTGGGATTAAAATATGCCGGTAAGGGAGCTGCCAACCGCTTTGATCCGGATAATCCGGTAATCAGGCAAAACATTCTTCATTATGTTGAATTTCCTGTATTGATGAATTATTATTATCATGACAAATGGTTCTTTGAAGGAGGCTTGATACCGGGTTATTTAAACAAATCTATCAGCAAAGTGCTTGGAAACACTTCAACAAACAGCCGTGATTACAATAAGTTTGATTTGGCCGGGGCATTGGGTGTAAACTATCTCTTCAGTCCGCAAATTTGGCTGAACATGCGTTTTTCTTATTCGCTTTTCCCATTTTATAAGACGCAGGCCTTTTCTAATTGCAGACCTGCATATGCCAGCGGTTGCTTTTTTAACAATGTCATTCGCTTTGGGTTATATTACCAGTTCAGATATAAAAGATAATGAAAGGCACTTCTTAACAATTTATTGATACAAAATTGATATTTAATTATGAATTAAATACTCTGCTTAATCAATAATTTTTGTAAGTTTGAACTAACATTGTGAACATTTACATGTTTATACCGTATAACGAAAAAGAAGAGGCTTGAGGCAGATAGTTGAATAATAGTATTTTATAATAGAGGATCTAAATTTTCAAAACATCACCCATTGAAGAAGAATATCAGACTGGCCATGGCGGATGCCATATTGATTGTACTTGTTTCCTTGTTTACCATTTGGATTAAACCCGGCAATACCGGTTATTATATAGATTCGTATGAATATGGGTTTGCACTATTCATTGGTGTTTGGATCATGGTGTCCATCATATTCAATAAGTTTAAGGTGAAGAAAAGCACCAAACTTAAGAAGCTCAATAAACAAATTATATTCAGTAACTTTATCATCCTGTCGTTGATCACCATTCTGATGTATACTTTCAGATCCCTCAATTATTCCAGGTTCATTGTGCTGGGAACAGTCGGTTTGGCCACCCTTGCTGAACTGTTGTTTATCAACCTGGTCTATTATTTCAGGAAAACAAGACCAATCAACGGATTTTCCACTACTCCGGAGGGGAAATACTATAATAATCAATTAATCATGGAGCCTCCGCGGAAAATTAACGGAAACGAGGTATTGGTTGATCTTGATGAAGTCCCTGAGAACAAAGGCCTGGATGATACACTGGTCAATGAGTTCGGAGAGGATATTTATTCTTTTATCATCAAGCATATTGATCTGGAAAATCCGCATAATTTGCTCATAGCGACAACCACCCGTTTTAATATTGCCAAACAAGCTGATCATTTTTATAAATCCATTATCAATCTCAAGCGCATCAATGATATCCGGTATCTGAATAAGTTTTTTGAAGCGGTCAACTATAAATTGCCCAACGGGGGACTGTTCATCGATTATGTGGAAACCAAGGAACAGCGCAAGCAACGGTTACTGAAAAAATATTTTCCCGGTTTTAACTACCTCTTTTATGTATTCGATTTCATTCTCAAAAGAGTATTCCCGAAGTTTTCGCTGACAAAAGGCATTTATTTTTTTCTGACCCGGGGTCAAAACAGGGTGCTGACTAAGGCAGAAACATACGGCAGATTGTATTCTTGTGGATTTGAGCTGGTGGGAGAGCAGGTCATTAACCGCAACCTGTACTTTATAGCAAGAAAAGTAAAAGCGCCGGTATATGATGCCAATCCCACATACGGACCAATTGTTAAGTTGAAACGAATTGGAAAAGAAGGAAAAATCATACAAGTTTACAAGCTGAGGACCATGCACCCCTATGCCGAATATTTGCAGGAATATGTCTATAATAATAACCGCCTGAAAGAGGGGGGTAAGTTTCAGGAAGATTTCAGGATTTCCAATCTTGGAAAGATATTCCGGAAACTTTGGCTGGATGAGTTTCCCATGATCATTAATCTGCTAAAAGGTGATATTAAACTGGTTGGTGTCAGGCCACTGAGTAAACACTATTTCAGTCTGTATGATGATGAATTGCAACAAAAAAGAATACATTTTAAACCGGGACTTGTGCCTCCGTTTTATGCTGACATGCCGAAAACCCTGGAGGAGATTATGGAGTCAGAAAAGAATTACCTGAAAGCATACGAAAAGAAACCCTTTGCGACGGACGTAAAATACTTCAGCAAAGCATTTTATAATATACTTTTCAGGCAGGCAAGAAGCAGCTGATAAGGTTCAGAGGGAAACAATTTTTGGTGCAATGAGATGGGATTAAAATAATAATTCAGCTTTAGATGGCGTTATTATTTTGAAAACAAATTATTAATTTTTATTTTTATCGTTCCAAAAAATAAGATTATGGATGTAAAGAAAAATGAAAATGCAAACCTTGAAACCAAACGCGGTTTATTTCTGCAGCTTGGTTTTGTGGTAGCCCTTGCGATCATTTTAATCGCTTTTGAATGGACAAGTTCCGCGGGCGCGTTGGATGAAATGACGCAGCTGGAAGAAGCTGATTTTGAAGAGGAAGTGATACCGGTTACCAGGCAGGAAGAACAGAAACCACCTCCACCTCCGCCACCTCCAAAGGTAACGGAAGTGCTTAACGTGGTGGAAGACGATGTGGAAATTGAAGATGAGTTAATCATCGAAGACATGGATGCTGACCAAAGCACGGAGATGGAAATTTTTGAATTTGATGAAGAAGAACAGGAAGAAGAGGTTTTTTTCATTGTGGAAGACATGCCGCAATTCCGTGGTGGCGGATTGGCTGAGTTCAGAAAATATGTTCAGGGTAACCTGGAGTATCCTCAGATTGCCGCTGAAAACGGCATTAGCGGAAGGGTTTTCGTTCAGTTTGTGGTTGACGAAAAAGGAGCTGTTACCGATGCTAAAGTAGTAAGGGGTGTTGACCCATCCCTCGACAAAGAAGCGGTAAGGGTGGTAAAAAATACACCAGACGGCATGTGGTCCCCCGGAAAACAGAGAGGAAAACCTGTGAGGGTAGCATTTACCTTACCCATCGTATTTGTACTGCAATAATTAATCAAAGGAAATTATAACTGGAAACCCTGGTGAACTGTTTCAGCAGGGTTTTTTATTTTTTGCTAATCCTTGTAATAACTCATCCAGATAAGGCGGGATAGTTATCCGTACCTATTAAATATATATCTTTGCACAATTTTAACGATAAGGCATGAAGGATAATATCAGGAATTTTTGCGTCATAGCGCATATTGATCATGGCAAGAGTACATTATCTGACAGGATGTTGCAAAAGACCAAATCGCTTAGCGACAGGGAGTTTAAGGATCAGGTGTTGGATAGCATGGATTTGGAACGGGAGCGCGGAATCACCATTAAGAGTCATGCCATCCAGATGAATTATGAGCGGAAAGACCAAAAGTACATTCTGAATTTGATTGATACACCCGGTCACGTTGATTTTTCTTATGAAGTGTCCCGTTCAATATATGCTTGCGAAGGGGCCCTGCTAATCATAGATGCCAGTCAGGGCATACAGGCACAAACCATTTCCAACCTCTATATGGCCATTGAACACGATTTGGAGATTATTCCCATCATGAACAAGATGGACCTGCCCAATGCCATGCCTGAAGAAGTGTCCGATCAAATAATAGACCTGATTGGATGCAGTCGTGAGGATATCATTGAAGCAAGCGGGAAAACCGGCGATGGGGTGGATGAAGTACTTGAACAGATAGTCACAAAAATACCGCCGCCCAAAGGAGACAACAATGAAAAACTTCAGGCCCTGGTTTTTGATTCCATCTATAATGCCTACAGGGGGGTAATCACCTATGTGAGAATTATGAATGGCACCTTGAATAAAGGAGATCAGCTAAAATTCTACAATAGTGGAAATTTATGTGCTGCTGATGAAATAGGGGTTTTAAAGCTGAAGATGGAAGAAAGGGATTCCCTGGAGGCTGGCAATGTGGGCTATATTATCTCCGGTATAAAGACCTCATCGGAGGTTCAGGTAGGAGATACCATCACGCACCAGCAGAAGCCTTGCGAGGCCGGTATAGAAGGATTTAAAGAAGTAAAACCCATGGTATATGCCGGAATATATCCTGCAGATGCCGATGATTATGAGGAATTAAGAAATTCCATCGAAAAGCTTCATTTGAATGATGCTGCCTTCTCCTTTGAGCCTGAGTCATCTGCTGCATTGGGATTTGGTTTCCGTTGCGGTTTTCTGGGACTTTTGCATATGGAAATAATTCAGGAAAGACTCGACCGGGAATTTGACATGGATGTGATCACTACTGTACCCAATGTCTCATATGATGTTTATACCTCCGGGGATGAAAAGGTTGAAGTCCATAATCCCTCGGGACTGCCTGCCACCAATGCCATTGATTATATCGAAGAACCGATAATTACCGCACAGATTATTTCTAAAGCTGATTTTATCGGTCCCATCATTGAGTTGTGTGTAGAAAAAAGAGGGACATTGCAGAATCAGGTTTATCTGACCAGTGACCGGGTAGAGCTTACCTTCGAAATGCCTTTGAGTGAAATTGTTTTCGACTTCTACGATAAGCTGAAAAGCATTTCTAAAGGATATGCCTCTTTTGATTATCATACCACAGGTAGCAGGAAGGCCAACCTGGTAAGACTGGATATTCTGTTAAACGCGGAAATGGTAGATGCCCTCTCCACCCTCATTCACCGGGATAATGCCTATGATCTGGGAAGAAAGATGTGTGTGAAGCTCAAGGAGCTAATTCCCAGACAACAATTTGATATTCCCATACAGGCTGCCATCGGTTCTAAAATCATTGCACGGGAAACCGTCAAAGCGTTGAGAAAAGATGTTACCGCAAAATGCTATGGGGGTGACATCACCAGGAAAAGAAAACTGCTGGAGAAACAGAAAAAAGGCAAAAAACGAATGAGACAGGTGGGTAAGGTGGAGGTGCCGCAACAAGCTTTTCTGGCTGTATTGAAGCTGGAAGACTAAACCATGAGATAAAAAAAACACTTCAATTCGAAAATACAAAAAGACCTCAACCCGGAAGCCAGAGACCTATTCCATGAGGTTACAATAAAGTCTTCAACTCGCTCAGGCAATGCACTTCATAGGTTACTTCTTCATGATGAGGAACCTTGTGATAATTGAAAAAAACCTGATCAATGCCGAATTCCCTGGCTCCAAGGATATCGATATACAGTTCATCCCCAATCATCAGGCTTTCCTTTTTGCCGGCATTGACTGCCGACAAGGCACTTCTGTAAACCAGGGTATCCGGTTTCTGTGAACCCAGCTCATCGGAGGTGAATATTTTATCGAAAAATGGCATTAAACCGGATTGACGGAGTTTAATATACTGAACTTCCCGGAAGCCATTGGTGATGATGTGCAACCGGTAATCTTTGCTCAGGTACTCCAATATTTCCAGGGTGAATGGCAAAAGACCGGTTTTTCTGGAATTCGTATAAATATATTCCTGATCAATCTTTTCTGCCAGCGCCTGGTCTTTTACGCCAAAGGATTTCAGGGTATTGTAAAACCGAATCACACGCAGTTCATTTTTGCTGATCTGCTTATGGCGGAATGCATGCCACAATACATCATTGTTTTTTTTGTACTCATCGAGATAAGCATCAAAGTCCGGAATGAATTTATTTAACTCGTACTTCATGAATATGTCGCGAAGGGCATTCGTGGAATTGGTTTCAAAATCCCAAAGGGTACGGTCTAAATCAAAAAAAATATGCTTGTATTTTCTCTTTGAAAACTGCATCTGTTCAAAGTCTTGGTTTTCTGTTGCCTTCCAGAACAATGACAAATTCTCCTTTTACATTGGTTTCATTAAGCTGTTCGGAGACTTCTCCCAGTTTTCCGCGGATGGTGGTTTCATGAATTTTACTGATTTCTTTGGAAATTGAAACAGACCGGTCATGACCAAAGTTTTCGGTGAGCTCCTTCAGTGTTTTTACCAATTTATAAGGAGATTCATAAAAAACCAATGTCCTTTCTTCTTCAGCCAACTGGCGGATGCGTTTTTTCCTGCCTTTCTTTTGTGGCAGGAAGCCTTCGAATACAAACCGTTCGCATGGAAGCCCCGAGTTTATCAGCGCCGGTATAAAAGCCACCGCACCAGGCAATGTTTCTACGGTTATGTCATGGCGAATGCATTCCCTGACCAGCAGAAAGCCGGGATCGGATATGCCCGGAGTGCCGGCATCCGATATCAGGGCGCAGTGATCATTTTCCCGGATTTGTTCCATAGCCCGCTGAAGGGTTTTATGTTCATTGTCTTTGTGAAAAGAGACAATGGGCTTTTGAATCTCATAATGATGGAGCAAGATCTTTGATTTCCTGGTGTCCTCTGCAAAAATCAAATCCACCATCTTAAGCGTACTGATGGCCCTGAGGGTAATATCTTCAAGGTTACCGACCGGGGTGGGTACAATGAACAGTTTTCCCATGAGGTGAATGCTATTATTCAGGAAATTTTCTTTGTATGATGGCTAAAAACCTGCTGGCCGGGTCTTCATCAAAATTCCAGTCAAAGTTTTCATTCAAATAGGACAATGCGTGCTCATAAGAGGCTTTGTCATTTAAATCATTGATAGTCAGCTCATATTGCTTGCTGCTGCCATGAAACAGTTCTTTGATGAAATAGAATTTGTCATTGATTCCAATGGCTTTCTTAATATCTGAGATAGGCCGTTTCTGAAGTTTTTGAGAAATATCCCCGGTGCTCTTTGCCATGGACTCATTCCTGGCTTCCGTTTGCTGAAATTTGTCTGCCAGGATTTCTTTTTTCTCTTCCTGTCTTTCTTTACCTGCTGCCGTTTCCTTTCTTTGTCCGGGGGATTGATCGCCGGATTCCGGCTTTTTTGCGGCATCACTTTCCTCTTCCTGAACGAAGCTTCCGGCAGTGTCTCCTTCGACATTGAGTTCCTGTTTCCGGCCTGTGTCCTCAGAAACGTTTTCTTCGACATGCGTTTCCCGCTTCCGGTCTTCGCTCTCACGTGTGCTATCCATAACATGGATTTCTTCTTTCTGAACCATGCTTTTTCCGGTTTCTTTTTCTCGACCAGGCATGTCCCCTTCTTTTACAACCGATGCTTCCCCAGGTTCATTATGTGCCTCTTTTGAATCCATCCCGGTGCTTTCGGCGGGGGCATTCTTTGGAAAACCAGATCCCTGGGTGTGTTTTTCTGAATAATCCGCCTGAGTGGTGACAGGCTCCTGGGAATGCGGCCACTCAGTGGGAACGTCCTTTTCCTGCTGAAGCATTAAAAGTAATTCATAAATGCTTCTGAATTTTGACAGGGCGATGTCCATCTCAATGGAAGGAATACTTTCCAGGTTTTTAAACCTTTCGACCAATTGCTTTGCTTCGTTGATATCATTTAAAATGGCTTCGAAGGTATTTTTATATGACATTATGAAAAGGTTTTTCTAATTTTGATGAATGTATTATATGGATAAAATAAACATAATTTTGCCACAATAATATGTAAAGTAACTATAAATATTTTGATTTTATTTTATAATGTTTACAGAAAATTCCCCGGTCAGCTTTAAAGATAAAGGGTGGATTGAGGTCATCACCGGCTCGATGTTTTCCGGGAAAACCGAAGAGTTGATACGCAGACTGAATCGGGCCATGATTGCCAATCTGAAGGTCATCACCTTTAAACCGGCTATGGATGACCGGTATGCGAGGCAAAAGGTGGTATCACATGATCAAAGGTTTATGGAAACTTACCCGGTATCAGCTTCTTCAGAAATCTTAAGCCTGAAGGACGATGCGGATGTGATTGGCATTGATGAAGCCCAGTTCTTTGACGATGGCCTGCCGGATGTCTGCAATGCGTTGGCAAATCAAAATCTAAGGGTCATTGTAGCCGGACTGGATTTGGATTTTATAGGAAAACCATTTGGCCCGTTGCCCAGGTTGCTTGCCATGGCCGAATATATAACCAAGGTACATGCCATTTGCATTCGATGTGGTGATTTGGCCTACCTTTCCCGCCGCAAAACCAAGGATGAGGAACTTGTTAGGGTGGGAAAAAAAGAAACCTATGAGCCATTATGCAGAAAATGCTTTAATATTGTCCATGAAACCAAATCATAAATATTATACCGGATGGTTAGCTATAATACAGGATCACTTGTCAGAATAATTGATGCCAGACTGTATGGTGATGAAAACAAGGAAATCGATAATATTTCTATTGACAGCCGCAAGATAATCAATCCTGGCTCTGCTTTGTTTTTTGCCATTCGTGGGCCAAACCGGGATGGACACCGGTTCATTCATGAAAGTCACCAGCTGGGCGTCAGGGCATTCGTGGTGGATACACTGCCTGAGGACCATCAGCGATATGCAGAAACCACTTTCCTGGTGGTGGATGATGCCATCAAAGCCGTTCAACAGCTGGCAGCTTACCACCGGAAACAATTCAGATATCCTGTAATCGCTATCACCGGGAGCAACGGAAAGACAATAGTGAAGGAGTGGTTAAATCAACTGCTGGAGCCGGAAAAAAGCATTGTGAGAAGCCCGAAAAGCTATAATTCACAGATAGGCGTGCCATTGAGCCTGTTCCTGATGCATGAATCGGCTGATATGGCAATCATAGAGGCCGGCATTTCTTTGAAGGGTGAAATGGAAAAACTGGAGCAAATGATTAAACCTGATACCGGCATCATCACCAATATTGGGGAAGCACATCAGGAAAATTTCTCCGGATATGATGAAAAAACTCACGAAAAGATCAAGCTGTTTTCAGGGGTAGAAACCATTCTTTATTGCAGGGATTATGATGCCATTCACCAGGCCATCAAAAGGAAGTACCCGGACAAGCATGTTTTTAGCTGGTCAACCGAAAGAAATGCAGATGTCATCATTAAAAAGATTGAAAAAGCCGCGGGCAGTGCGAAGATAAAATATGCTTTTCACAATAAGAAAGCCTCCATTGTTATCCCTTTCTCTGACAGGGCTTCGGTTGAAAATGCCATTCATTGCCTGGTTTATATGCTGTATTCGAGATACGACCCTTCCACCATCAAAAAAAGAATGAAAGTCCTTGGCCCTGTAGCCATGCGCCTGGAAATAAAACAGGGCATCAACGATTCTGTCATCATCAATGACAGTTATAACTCGGATCTGAATTCATTGTCCATCGCCATTGATTTTCTGAACCAGCAATCCAGGCTTGAGAAGAAGACCCTTATATTGTCCGATATCCTGCAAAGCGGAATGGATGAGCCTCATCTGTACAGAAAGGTCAGTGAAATCGTGCAGCAAAAAAAAGTACACCGGATCATTGGCATAGGCAGCGCCTTAAAGAAGAATGCGGCTCTCTTCACCGGAGATGCCAGGTTTTATGAGTCCACCGATGCATTCATTCAGCATTATAATTTTGAGCAAATCGGTGGTGAAGCCATTTTATTGAAAGGGGCCAGGCCATTCAGGTTTGAGCGGATATCCAGAAGGCTTGAGAACCTGGCCCACAGGACATTGCTGGAGGTAAACCTCAATGCCCTTTTGTACAACCTGAATTATTTTCGTTCCGGCCTGAATCCCGGTACCCGCATTATGGTCATGGTGAAAGCATTCTCTTATGGAAGCGGATTATATGAGGTGGCCTCCTTTTTGCAATACCACAGGGTAGATTATCTTGGAGTGGCTTTTGTGGATGAAGGAGTGACCCTGAGAAAATCCGGCATCAAACTGCCTGTCATGGTCATGCAGCCCGAAGAAGGAAGCTTCGATGTCATGATTGAGCATGGAATGGAACCTGAAATTTACAGTTTCATCATCCTTGAACAGTTTATTAATGCATTGAAGCATAAAAAAATACAGGAATACCCGGTTCATATCAAGGTGGATACCGGCATGCACCGTTTGGGTTTTATGAATCATCAGGTGGATGAATTAATAAGAAGACTCAGGGAAGTCCCGCAGATAAAAGTCCAATCTGTCTTCTCCCACCTGGCTGCGAGCGATGAAGAAGTGCATGACCAATTTACCGGAAGTCAGTTTGAGGCATTTGAGAAAATCAAAAAGGTGTTTCGAGCATCATTTGATCATAAGATCATGTATCACATTCTTAATTCGGCCGGCACTGAACGTTTTCCTGAATATCAACATGATATGGTGCGACTGGGAATCGGCCTATACGGGGTGAGCTGTCTGCACGATATCTCTCTCAAAAACATAAGCACACTGAAAAGCCGGATAATACAGATTAAGACGGTACATGCAGGGGAGACTGTGGGTTATGGAAGAAAAGGATTGGCCGGTTCGGAAAAGCAGATTGCCGTCGTTCCCATTGGCTATGCAGATGGGTTGAACCGCCACCTGAGCAATGGCAAAGGATATTTCATGGTCAGAAACCAAAAAGCCCCCATTTTTGGGAACATCTGTATGGATGTGACGATGATTGATGTGACCGGATTGAACGCTCTTGCAGGAGAAGAAGTGATCATCTTCGGGGCGGGTTTTTCCATTGAAGAAATGGCGAAGAAACTGAATACCATCCCATATGAGATTCTTACCGGCATATCCCAACGGGTGAAACGCGTATATTACCAGGATGAGCAATAAAATATTGGGAAAATGCATGAACGCATTTTTCTATGTGCTGATGAAAAGGGGGCATTACCACGATGAACAGCAAAATGGCCAGGTAAAGTCAGTGGACAGGTTCGGCTACACCAAAGTAAAGCATGAATTTAACCATAACGTTGTAAGGAAGGTCAGCGGGGAGGTTCAGCTACACCGGATTGTTTTTCCTGGCATAAGTCATGCACCTCTCCCAGTCTTCCTGGTACATTTCCCTGATTTCCTCCATGGCATCTTCGGGGATTAATGGTTCCTTTCCGAAGACAGATTCGGGCAACAGGGCAGCAACATATAAGGTGGTGTACCGGATAAAAGCCACATATAAATGACGCAGCTTATCAGGTACTTTATATTTAAACCGGATGTGCGGCTGGATGTTTATTCTTTTTCCTATGGCCAGCGTGGCTTTCATCTGTTTTTCACTGTAGGAAGTGTGCTTTCGGGACAAAGATATCCTGTCCGCGTCATAGGAGGCATTCATGTATCTTGCCAACCGGTCGATAAAAGCAAGCGGATCTTTTTTCATGTCCTCATAAAACAATACCAGGGGCTTGTGAGAAAAATATTTTTCAAGGATTTTGATTTTGTCGTGGTACACCAACTCCTTCTTTTTCCATTTGCCGGTGTCATGGATATGATCAAAGAAATCAGAAAAATGCCAGGGATATCCGTTTTTGGCATAGCGCCTGTATTGGGAGGCGATCCAACTGTCATGCCTCCGGAGCAACAGGATGGGTTTTGCGTTGGGAAAATGGCCGGAAATGAATTGGGATTCCCTTTCCAGGTATTCATGTTTATCAAATTCCCGGGATATTAAAAATCTTTCCTCATGGCGCTTGCTGATGATAAGGGGTGTCCTTTTATATTGGGTTCGCTGAATATAATGAATGTTCCTGAAATGAGGAAACACCTTGTACTGCAGATAAGTGGATGCCACTTTTCCTAAGCCGGGATGAAAAAATACCGTTTTTTCCTGTTTCGACATGTCTTTGTTATTAGAACCCATAAGCGACTTATATGCACATTAATAGAACATGGATGCTTCGATTTTATTTTAATTCAGCAATGGCACATGATAAATAAAACTTGATTTCCTTAAGAAAAGCTTTTATTTTAAATACTGTGCTTTTTTGGTTATGAGGAGGCAGCAGGATGCGATGCATCACATGACTTTTCAGTCTGATCCAGCGCCTCGTTCTTTTGCCTGAAACCGTATCTACGATGGAACCCAAATCAATGCTGTGAACTTCTTTGTCAAGTTTCCACAATCTTTTATTAATGACCCTGGTTGACATACCCGCAGCAGGGATCACCACTTCCACCTTGTCCACGGCTTCCATGACTTTTTGCCACCAATGATCAATTTCCCAGTAAGAATTCCGTGATGGCACCTCCACGTAGTAATCCACCGGACCGATTAATTTTTCAATGTCATGTTTTGGTATGCATCCGATAAAGAGCTTTTTTTTAGGACGGATAAAATTATCCAGGAAACTGATCATATCCATGTATTTGTAAATGGAATAATAATGGGTAAACCAGGCGCTTTCAAATACCATTTTGTCTTCATACCCAAAACGGTCTAACAAAAAATTTAACATGCGGTCGTTTTTCCGGTAAGGTTTCATAAAACCTTTATACATGCCTTTTTCAGCAGGATAGTTAACGGCAAGTCCTTTTAAGTAAGCCGCATCACTGATTTCAAAAGATTCAACCATTTCTTTTTGCAGTTCAGGATGAAAGTCATGGTTTTGCTGACTTAATCCCATCATAATATATATATCACCATCTCCAAACCGGGAATAGAATACTTTCTTTTCTTTTTCAAGAAGCCTGCATAAAGTATCAAAGGTTTCTCCGGTGGATTTTGTTGCTATTTTTCCCTGTGTATTGTTCATGATGCCTAATTGGTGGCTCTAAGAAAACGTCAATAACTGCGTTGTGCTCACCTTAAGCACCAGTCATTTACGATCAGTAAACTCCTGGCACTTAAGGCTCGCATGCCTTGTTCTTGACGCCTTCCCAGAACCACTTTAGAATAATATGTTCGTTTTCTTAATGTCACTATTTATCAGTTAAACCATTTGATTTTCATCTGTGATAAATTTTATGTTAAACCATTGTATTTCAAATAAATAATAAAT
>CAYFUP010000003.1:0-28743 GCA_964346235.1 uncultured Bacteroidales bacterium
CTCATTTTGTGAACGGGCGTTGATGAGGGGTCATGCTTCTACAATTTGAGCTTTTCCATTAATTGAATATATTTTTTAATGCCATCTTCTATTTCTTCCATGCAAATGTATTCATCAGCAGTATGGGAACGGGAAGAATCCCCCGGACCAATCTTTACGGTATCAAATGGTATGAGCGCCTGATCAGATGTGGTCTGGGAACCAAAACAGGATATGTTAAGCTGACGGGCACATGATACAATGTGATGATCATCCCTGATGCCGGAAGGATTAAGCCGGAAAGACCTGGCTGTTAACAATGATTTTGTGTTTTTATTGATCACCTCATACACTTGCCGGTTTGAATAATGCTCATTGGTGCGCACATCGATAACAAAATGACAGGTGTCCGGTACAACATTGTGTTGTGTTCCACCTTCAATAAGGGTTACCGTCATTTTAACCTCTCCAAGGTAAGGAGATACCTCAGGAAAACGGTGGCCCTGAATCCATTGGATGTCTTCTATGGCCTGATATATGGCATTGATGCCTTCATCCCTCGCGGCATGTCCGGATTCTCCTCTGGCTGTGGCATCGATGACCATTAAACCTTTTTCTGCCAAGGCCATTTGCATCTGTGTCGGTTCACCCACAATGGCCAGTTTAATAGGACCCAGCTCATCCAGTATGGCACTGATTCCTTTTTTGCCTGAAATTTCTTCTTCAGCCGTAGTGGCCAAGATCAGGTTATACGGCAAGGCCTTCTTATCATAAAAATACAGGAAGGCAGCCAGCAGGGAAACCAATGAGGCGCCTGCATCATTGGATCCCAGCCCAAATAGTTTGTTCCCTTCCATGGTTGGTTCAAATGGCTTTCTGGTCCATGATTCGGAAGGCCTGACAGTGTCTAAGTGCGAATTTAACAGCAACACCGGTTTGTTTTCATTAAAATATTTGTTTTTCACCCATACATTGTTCTGTTTTCGATGGGTTTTCATGTTCCGCTCTGATAAAAACCGGATGATTTCCGCGCAGGCCTTGTCTTCTTCCTTACTGAATGAAGGGATGCTGATCAGTTCTTTTAAAAGACTGATGGCCTCTTTAATTAATTGTTCTGTTTGATATGGTTTTTGATTATTCAATGAAACCCCGGTATTATAATTTGACTATTGTTCCCTGTTTATTTTTTTTTCCAAGATTAAACACATTGGTGATAAATATTTGATTGACACCGCTATGCAATGCCTTGAAGCTGCTTTCAAGCTTTGGTATCATCCCGTCTGCAATCTGGTCTTTGTCAGACATGGACCGGTAAGATGCGAAATTGATTTCATGCAAGACAGTGCTCTCATCGTTTACATCCATTAAGACCCCGGGTTTATCAAAGCAAAAAATCAATTCCACCCTGAAATGCGGAACCAGGGCTTTGGCTATTTCTGATGCGATGGAGTCAGCATTGGTATTCAGCATCTGGCCTTTTCCGTCATGGGTTAAGGGAGCCAATACGGGTATATATCTCATTTGAACAAGATGGGTTAATGTGTCCGTGTTGACGGAGGTAATATCCCCGACGTATCCATAGTCAACAGGCAAAACAGGCCTTTTTTCCGCCTGGATAATGTTGACATCCGCTCCTGTGAGTCCCATGGCATTCATACCCCTGGCCTGCATAGCAGCGACAAGTTTCTTGTTAAGGAGACCACCATACACCATCAATACCGTATCCAGCATATTTTTGTCCGTCACCCTTTTGCCTTCAATCATTTTAACAGGCTGGCCCAGTTTTCCGGCCAGCTCTGTCGCCACGTTGCCACCGCCATGTACCAGGATCTTCGGATCATCATGCTGCTTCAAGGCGTCAACAACCATGTCAAAAGTCTTTTGCTCCTCCAGTACTTTGCCGCCAACTTTGATAACCTTCATGTGTTGCATTTGATTAAAACAAGTAAGTATTATAATGTCTGAGTGATTTCTTTAATGATGGTCTGTGCTGAAACCACCCGGTTGCCGGCTTGTTCCACTACGGTTGAGCTTTTGCTGTCCAGCACCTCATCACTCACTACCATGTTCCTTCTTACCGGAAGGCAATGAAGAAACCTGGCATTATTTGTCAAAGCCATCTTTTCCTGGGTCACTGTCCACGACCGATCGGTTGTCAGCACTTTACCGTAATGACGGTACGAGGACCAGTTTTTGGCATAAATAAAATCCGCCCCTTCAAAGGCTTTTTCCTGTTCTGTGATGATATCGGCCCCATTCGTATATTTTTCATCTAATTCATAGCCTTCCGGGTGGGTGATGACCAGGTTGTATCCTGCTGCCAGTGACCATTCAGCAAATGAATTGGCAACCGCATGAGGCAGTGGTTTGGGATGAGGAGCCCAAGTCAGCACTACTTTGGGCTTTTTGATCTTTTTGTGGGATTCAATGGTAATCACATCAGCAAAAGCTTGCAGCGGGTGACCGGTCGAGCTTTCAAGGCTGATGACCGGGGTATTGGCATATTGTAAAAACTGATGGATGATGGGTTCAGCAATGTCGTATTCTTTGCTTTTTAAACCGGCAAATGCCCTGATGCCGATGATATCACTGTATTCCCCCAGAACTCCTGCAGCTTCCTTAATATGTTCTGCTTTGTCACCATCCATGATGACCCCGTATTCGGTTTCGATTTTCCAGCTGTCTTCCGAAACATTCATCACAATCACATTCATGCCCAGATTCTGAGCTGCTTTTTGAGTGCTTATCCGTGTCCTCAGACTGGGATTAAAGAATAACAGGCACATGGTTTTGTTTTTCCCCAAATGGTGATCAAGATGGGGTTGCTGTTTCACACGCATGGCTTCATCCAGCAGATTCCGGATGTTTTTGATATCTTTGATGGACGTAAAATGTTGCATATCACTAATTTATTCCGTTTAAATATAAATAATCATAATGGATAAGGGGTTTGAAGTGCTCCTTTCCGATATTTTTTTTTGCTTCATCAGAACCATATTCAGCCCGTCCCAAACCAATATAACGTTCTTTATCATCCATGATCTTTACGATATCTCCTTTATGGAAATTTCCCCTGATCCGGGTGATGCCGATGAGAAGCAGACTGGTCGCTTTATTCGACTGAAGGGCTGTTCTGGCTCCCTGGTTGATATATATTACCCCTTTTTCGAAACCTTCGGAGTGGGCGATCCATTTTTTTACATTTGACTTTTTTCTTCCCGGAAGAAACTTGGTTTTCACCACCGTTTGTTCTTTTTTGACCAGGTCAATTAAAACATTGTCCTTAAAACCGTTCGCTATGAAAACGGTAATGCCTGATGAAGCTACCTTTTTAGCAATGTTGAATTTGGTAATTACCCCGCCTCTTCCGAAATTGGAAGCTTTGGAAGTAATATAATCTTCAGCAATGCTCATCTTTTCATCAATTTCCTGTATGATTTCCGATTCCGGGTCATTCGGATCACCATTGTAAATGCCGTCTATGTTGCTCAGGATGAGCAGTACTTCAGCATCCATCATGGAAGCTATCAGTCCGGCCAGTTCATCGTTATCCGTAAACATGAGCTCGGTGATGGATATGGCATCGTTTTCATTGATGATGGGAATAATGTTCTCATCCAATAATGCCTGCAGGCAGTTTTTCATGTTCAGGTAATGCTGCCTGTCGCGAAAATCATTCTTGGTGACCAGCAGCTGTGCACAATGTATTCCATAAGCGCTCATTTTTTCTGCATAAACGTTCATCAGCCGGGTCTGACCCAGGGCTGCCCATAATTGTCTGCGTGAGACCGGTTCGTTTTTATGGGGTTTGCCTATAATTTGCCTTCCGGCAGCCACAGCACCTGATGAAATGATGACCACTTCTTTGTTTTGTTCTTTTAAAAAGTTTATTTGTTCCACAAGATGCGTGATTCGCTCAATATTGAGACTTCCGTCATCCCTGGTAATCACATTCGTCCCGATTTTAACCGCAATTTTCTGAAACATGAACCTTACTTAGTTTTAATATACTGAAAAACAGGATCAGCCATTTAATTTTTCAAATGATTCCATTATACCGGCAATTACTGCGGATGAAAATCCCTGGTGTTCCATTTCATTCAGTCCGGTGATGGTTATGCCAGCCGGAGTGGTAACTTTATCTATTTCTTCCTCGGGGTGAGTTCCGTTTTGCTGTATAATGGCCGCTGCCCCCTTAACTGTCTGTGCAACAATTTGCAAAGCAAGTTCTGGTCTGAAACCCATTTCAATGGCTCCCTCGGATAATGCCCTCATGAATCTTAAGACGAATGCCGTTCCGCATCCTCCGATGGCCGTCGCGGCATGCATTAAATCTTCATTGATTTCATATACCCTGCCAAGGGCTGAAAAGAGTGCTTTGATTTCATTTTGTATATCTTCAGGGGCATTAAAAGCAGTTATGCAGGCAGCGGTTTCATTAACCCCCATGGCCGTATTGGGCATAACCCTGAACAAAGGCATGGTTTTTTCGAGGGTACCGTAAATATGATTGCTGTCGATGCCAGGTGCACATGATATCAGGATATGCGTATTGGCATCCAGACTCCCCTTGATTTCTTCTATCACTTCTGTTGCATGATAGGGTTTCACAGCCAGTATAATAATCCGGGACTGACTGACGGCTTCTTTATTGCTGTCAAAGGTTTTAAAACCTTCATTTGCTACCATTTCCCTTCGGCTAACAGAGGTATCCGATAAGAGGATGTTCCTTGAATCAGTAATGTCGGCATTCTTGAGCCCTTTTGCCATGGAATACCCTAAATTTCCGGCTCCGATGATGGCTATTTTTTTATTGATCATAACAGTTTATTTAATGTAAAGTATCGCTTCAGAGTGTAAATTGGAAAATTAAAAAATGACGGGTTTTAATTTCAGTCCGCTTGTTTCATTCAGTCCATACATCATATTCATATTCTGAACAGCCTGACCGGATGCCCCCTTCAGCAGGTTATCGGATACGCTGGTAATAAAAGCATAATCACGATGCTTGGTAACATGCAGATAGCAGTTATTGGTATTTACCACCTGCTTGATATCCGGACTTCTGTGAATCATGTGAACAAAAGGATGATTTTTATAATAATCTGAAAACATGTCATTTAATTCTTTTTCACTGAGCGGGGACCGGGTATATGCTGAAACCAATATACCCCTTGTGAAATCTCCCCGAACCGGTACAAAATTAATATCTTTTTCATAATCCGGCTGAAGCTGCTTAATGGACTGTTCAATTTCCGATAAGTGCTGATGCTGAAATACCTTATATAATGAAACATTGTTGTTTCTCCAGCTAAAGTGTGAGGTCGGGGTAGGATGCTGTCCGGCACCGGTTGAACCTGTAATGCCATTGACATGTATTTCTTCAGATAATGCTTTTTGATGAGCCAGGGGCAATACCGCAAGTTCAATGGCAGTAGCGAAGCAGCCGGGATTGGCAATGTAAGAAGCTGTTTTGATCGATTCCTTATTTAGTTCAGGCAACCCGTATATAAAAGGATTGGTATGGCTTTTTAACCTGTAGTCCCGGCTGAGATCAATCACTTTAATGTTATCCGGCAGGACCTGGTTATCGAAGAATTGCTTTGATTTATCATGCCCCATGCATAAAAATATCAAATCAGTATCTTGAAAATCCATATCAGTAAAAGTAAGATCGACATGATAAAGATCGCTATGGACATTGGATATGGGTTGCCCATGATGACTGTTACTGTGAATAAAACGTATGTCAGCTTCGGGATGATGGATTAGTATCCGTATTAATTCTCCGGCCGTATAGCCGGCGCCTCCGATAATTCCAGTTTTTATCATGATGTACCCTCTAAAAAGACATTATTATGCAATGAAACCTCAATGATTAAGTGCTAATCACATACGCGCATGATCAAAAAGGAGGTTCCATATGACCTTATAAAAAATAATTTTGAACATATGAGATGGATATTGACGACAATTCCGTATTGTTTTTACATATTTTATTTGTTGAAAGCCCGCCATATTAGTACATTCTCTCTAATGAGTCCCCATCATCATAAACCATTGTTGATGGCATTATAAATATTGAGCTGATTGGAGATGATCTTTGTAAAACCTTTGACATCTTCTCCTGTCCATGACTCATTCATTTCCCCATAGCTGGCAAAACCGGCGTCCATTAAATCATTGGGAGATTCAATTCCTTCCACCTCAAAACGATACGGTTCGAGTCTGATAAAGGCATCCCCATTTACTTTTTCCTGGGATGAGATGAGAAATTCTTCTATGTTTCGCATGACCGGCTCCAAATATAATCCCTCATGCAACATCATTCCATACCAGTTTGCAAGTTGGTCTTTCCAGTGCATTTGCCATTTCGTTAAGGCATGCTTTTCCAGCACCTGATGTGCATGGATAATAATTAAAGGGGCAGGGGCCTCAAAACCGACCCTTCCCTTTATGCCTATGATGGTATCCCCGATATGCATTCCTCTTCCGATGGCATAAGCAGATGCCGTTTCATCAATTTTTTTGATTATTTCAATCGGGCCATCCATAGGCTTATCATTCAGGGACTTTAATATTCCTTTTTCAAAACTCAATTTTATGGTGCTGGCTTCCTGCTTCTCAACATGTGAGGGAAAAGCTTCTTCCGGCAAGGGGTCTTTAGATGTTAAGGTTTCCTTCCCACCAATGCTTGTTCCCCATAATCCTTTATTGATGGAATATTCCATCTTTTTCCAATCGGCTTCTACCCCCTGTTTCTTTAAATATTCAATTTCTTCCTGCCTGGATATTTTTAAATCCCTGATGGGCGTAATGATTTCAATTCCAGGGGCCATGACATTGAAGATCAGGTCAAAGCGAACCTGGTCATTTCCTGCACCTGTGCTGCCATGCGCGACATAATTTGCGCCGATTTCCCTGGCGTAATTGATGACCGCAAGGGCCTGAAAAGACCGTTCAGAACTTACGGATAAAGGATAGGTCTGATTCCTAAGAATATTTCCGTAAATCAGATATTTGATGCATTTATCATAATATTCCGTGGTGATTTCAATGGTTTTATGGCTTTTTACCCCCAATTGCCATGCTTTTTTTTCGATGACTTCCAGTTCTTTTTCGCTAAAACCTCCTGTGTTGGCTATTACCGAATGAACTTCCAGTTGCTTTTCATTGCTCAGGTATTTTACACAAAATGAAGTATCTAAACCTCCGCTGAACGCAAGAACTACCTTTTCCTTCATGCTATTTATTATCTTTTGAATGGTTCTTTTTTAATAATGTTATTTAGTGGTTCTGAGAATATGTCAATAACTGCGTTATGCGCACCTTAATCACCAGTCATTTACGAATAGTAAACTCCTGATAATTAGGGTTTAAAACGAAACAACCTGTACATTTAAACTTGTTAGTTTTCTTAGTGCCACTATTCATTGTTTTTTAGTTTCATTAACACATTCTTTTTAAACTTCAGCCACCTGCCATAGGTTTTTAAAGCATGTTTTTTTGAATGAGGTTGATTCGTTTTTTTATCTTCCCATTCAGGGTCGTAAATCATGCCCGTGCAAAGACAATGACTGCGATTGGTTCTGATCAGGATATCGTGATTGACACAACTTTCACATCCTTTCCAGAAATCATCATCCGTGGTGAGCTCGGAAAAAGTCACCGGCCGGTATCCCAGTTCGGAATTGATTTTCATCACAGCCAGGCTGGTGGTTAGGCCAAATAACCTGGCTTTGGGAAATTTTTTCCTGGAAAGCTCAAATGCCTGACGTTTTATTTTCTTGGCCAGGCCTTTTCCCCTGAAATCCGGTGTGACTATCAATCCTGAATTGGCCACAAATTTCTGATGTCCCCATGATTCAATATAGCAAAATCCAGCAAATTTATGTCCGGAGAGGGCAATGACTGCCTTGCCTTCCATAATCTTATCCTTTATATAATCCGGTGAACGCTTGGCGATACCGGTACCCCGGATCTTGGCGGCCTTTTCTATATGGTCCAGGATATCATCCACATAGACAAGGTGTTTTTCATGGGCTACCTGAATATTGACCTCCTCTTTGGTTTTATTCTTTGAATCTCCTGATTTCGTTTTCGTTTCCATTACCTGAACGGCATTATGATTAAAAAACATGGTTTTCAGACTTTTCAAAATAAACTCCATAACATTTCCAACATTTTGATTTTATTCACCGTGACTCAATTGAGGAATGATTAATGCCAAAATATTTCTTAAATCACCCCTGGATACCTCTTCGCGTGGTATAATGAGGATGGTGTCATCACCGGCAATGGTTCCCAGAATTTCATAGGCTTTAAGGTTATCGATGGCATATGCGATGCCGCTGGCATACCCGGGAATCGTTCTGATGACTGCCAGGTTATTGGTAAAGTCCAATGATTGGAATCCATTCACCGGCAATTCTTTTTCCGTTTCCTCCTCATTGTATTTGCGCTCTTCGGGCAATACATAAATATAACCTTTTTCTTCACTGGCCATCCGGCCGACCCGAAGAAATTTAAGGTCCCGTGAGAGCGTGGCCTGGGTATAGTTAAATCCCATCTCTGCCAGTTGCTTCAATAATTCCTCCTGGTTTGATATTTTTTGATTGCCGATTATTTTTTTAATCGCCAACAAACGTTTCACTTTATTTTTCACAATACCATTGAAATTTTGAAATAATATTCAAATTTTATGCAAATATATACAGAAATTTTGAAATGTACCTTCAAATTTGGAAATTATTTTTACTTTTGTCTCAAATTTTTGGATGACAGATATATGGAGGCACTTACATATAAAATATTAATTTTCAGATAAATATGCGATATGGATCAATCAATTAAGAAAGTCATAATACTGGGATCAGGTGCTCTGAAAATTGGGGAAGCCGGGGAATTTGATTATTCAGGTTCTCAGGCATTAAAGGCGCTTCGGGAAGAAGGGGTTGAAACGGTATTAATTAATCCTAACATCGCAACGGTTCAAACCTCGGAAAACATTGCAGATAAAATATATTTTCTTCCGGTAAGTCCGTATTTTGTAGAAGAAGTCATAAAAAAGGAAAACGCTGATGGAATATTATTATCATTTGGCGGTCAGACAGCACTGAATTGCGGAATAAAACTGTTCGAGAACAATGTTTTTGAGAAATATAACATACGTGTGCTTGGAACGCCCATTCAGTCAATCATTGATACAGAAGACAGGGAGTTTTTCAAGAATAAGCTTCAGGAGATAAATGTTAAAAGTCCCGTAAGCATACCGGCCACTTCTGTGGAAGAAGCCATGGAGGCAGCCGGTAAAATTGGGTTTCCCATCATTATCAGGGCGGCATATGCCCTGGGGGGACAAGGAAGCGGGTTTTGTTCTGATGAAGAAGGGTTGAAAAGCATGGCCGCCAAGGCTTTTTCATATTCCAAACAAATACTTATTGAGGAATCGCTGAAAGGATGGAAAGAAATTGAATATGAGGTAGTCAGAGATAAAAATGACAATTGCATTACGGTCTGTAACATGGAGAATTTTGATCCACTGGGCATTCATACCGGGGAAAGCATTGTGGTAGCTCCCTCTCAGACGCTGACCAATACGGAATATCATAAACTGAGAGAAATTTCCATCAATATCATCAGGCATATCGGGGTGATTGGAGAATGTAATGTGCAGTTTGCACTGGACCCGTTTTCTGAAGATTACCGGGTTATTGAGGTCAACGCCCGCTTATCCCGTTCCAGTGCCCTGGCGTCTAAAGCGACCGGTTACCCGCTGGCTTTCGTGGCTGCCAAACTTGCGCTGGAATACGGCCTTCATGAGCTAAAAAACTCCGTTACAAAAAACACCCCTGCCTGCTTTGAACCGGCGTTAGATTATATAGTATGCAAGATACCCCGCTGGGATCTCGATAAATTTGCCGGGGTTTCCAAGCAGATAGGCAGCTCCATGAAAAGTGTGGGGGAGGTGATGTCCATAGGCCGCACTTTTGAAGAAGCCATTCAAAAAGGCCTGAGGATGATAGGACAAGGGATGCATGGTTTTGTGGCCAACAACAACATTGATATAGGAGATGTGGATACGGAGCTGTTCGAACCGACAGACATGCGGATTTATGCTATTGAAATGGCTTTTGAGATGGGGTATTCCATTGAAAAGATTCATGATTTAACCCGCATTGATATTTGGTTTCTTGAAAAACTAAACCATATTCATGATCTAAAGGAAAAGCTAATCCTTTTAAACCGACTTGATGAATTATCGCCCGAATTACTCCGGCTTGCAAAAAAACAGGGCTTTTCTGATTTTCAGATTGCCCGTCTGGTGCTTAAAAGCGCAGATGAAAATATTGAACAGGATTTATTGAAAGTCAGGGAAATGAGAAAAGCCCATCACATTATTCCCTGGGTTAAGCAAATTGATACACTTGCAGCGGAATACCCGGCCCATACAAATTATTTATATTTAACCTATAGCGGTAATGAACATGATGTGGAGTTCCAGCATGACAATAACTCAGTCATTGTACTTGGATCCGGCGCATACCGGATAGGTAGCAGTGTAGAATTTGACTGGTGCGGCGTGAATGCCATCAACACCATACGGAAGCAGGGTTACCGCTCAATCATGATAAACTATAATCCCGAGACCGTCAGCACCGATTATGATGTATGTGACCGTCTGTACTTTGATGAACTAACCCTGGAAAGGGTGTTGGATATAGTGGATATGGAGATTCCCAAAGGAATCATTATATCTACCGGGGGACAAATTCCGAATAATCTTTCCATGCGACTGCACAGGCAGCATGTCAATATACTGGGAACCTCACCATTGTCCATTGATAATGCAGAAAACCGGCATAAGTTCTCCATGCTTTTGGACCAG
Source organism: uncultured Bacteroidales bacterium (assembly GCA_964346235.1). GTDB lineage: Bacteria > Bacteroidota > Bacteroidia > Bacteroidales > CAYFUP01 > CAYFUP01. The sequence goes on from CAYFUP010000003.1 coordinate 10,868, forward strand.
CTGGATGTGGATCAACCCCGGTGGAAGGAAGTAACCGATATCAATGAAATATACAACTTCATTGAGACAGTGGGATTTCCGGTTTTGATAAGACCCTCATACGTCCTTTCAGGGGCAGCCATGAATGTTGTTTCCAACCGGGATGAGCTTGCCCATTTTCTTAACCTGGCAGCAGAGGTATCAAAACAATATCCCGTGGTGGTTTCCGAGTTTATAGAATCGGCCAAAGAAATAGAAATCGATGCGGTGGCCAGGGAAGGAGAACTGTTTGCCTATGCCATTTCGGAACATGTGGAATTTGCAGGGGTGCATTCAGGAGATGCCACCATGGTTTTTCCCCCTCAGAAAATCTATTTTGAAACCGTCAGAAGGATTAAAAAGATCACCCGTGAGATTGCCAAGGCATTGAATATTTCCGGACCTTTTAACATGCAATTCCTGGCCAAGGATAATGAAATAAAAGTCATTGAATGTAACCTCAGGGCCTCAAGAAGTTTTCCTTTTGTGTCCAAGGTATTGAAAATGAATCTGATTGAGCTTGCGACCGATATCATGCTCGGTATTGATATTGAGCAGCCCAATAAATCCATATTTGATCTGGATTATATCGGCGTAAAAGCTCCGCAGTTTTCATTTTCCAGGCTTCAAAAGACGGATCCGTTGCTTGGCGTGGATATGTCATCGACCGGAGAGGTGGGCTGCATTGGCGAGAATTATTATGATGCCGTCCTGAAAGCCATGTTATCTGTTGGATACAGTATCCCGGAAAAGAATGTACTGATTTCATCCGGTCCCATGCGATCAAAAGTAGAACTGGTAAACAGCTGCAGGATGCTGGTATCCCGTGGGTACAATCTTTTTGCCACCAAGGGGACAGCGGATTTTCTGAAATTGAATAATATTCCGGCTGAAGTGCTTCACTGGCCTGATGAAGACGAAAAACCCAATACCATCGATTATATCCGGAACAAAATGATTGATTTGGTCATCAACATTCCGAAGGATTTGACCAAGACTGAGCTGGATAATGATTACCGGATTAGGCGCAGCGCCATTGATTATAATATTCCGTTGATAACCAATGCCCGGCTGGCCAGTGCTTTTATTACGGCCTTTTGTAAGCTGAACCATGAACAAATCAGTATAAAAAGTTGGGAGGAATATTAATGCTTATCCGGGATAAAATGATATTTTCCTGATTTAACATGCTGACTTATAATGTATTAACCCTCTAACATCTTAACCATGGATATTTTTCTGGCAATAATCGGCTCAATATTGATTCTAACAGGGATTGCCGGTTGTATTTTACCGGTCATTCCCGGACCACCCATCAGCTGGGTAGGCTTGATATTATTGGAATTAACCAGGTATGCGGATTACAGTACCACTTTTTTAGCCGCAATGGCAGCACTGGCCCTGGCGGTTACATTATTGGATTATGTGGTTCCCATCTGGGGGACTAAAAAATACGGGGGCACCAAAGCAGGAATATGGGGGGCAACCATTGGAATGGTGGCTGGCCTGTTCTTTTTTCCACCGCTCGGAATTATTTTTGGTCCGCTTGCCGGCGCCATTATTGCTGAGATGGCCAGGGGGGCAAGCAATCAGGAATCATTCAGGGCTGGCATAGGAGCTTTTATAGGATTCCTGCTGGGTGTAGGCCTGAAACTCATTGCTTCCTTTGTGATGGCTTTTTATTTTTTTAAGGAGCTTTTTGTGTAAAACGCAGACCTGCTTTTTTTTTTCTAATCAATTAAAATTTGTGGGGAAGCTTGTTAAAACAGTTCGCTTCTAATTTTATGCTACATGTACTTTCATGTTGTTTGTACTTTACTAACTGCTCGTACTTCCGTGCCAGTTCAATCATTCTTTGCCTTCACTAATTTACATCTATGCATCTCCTGATATTTCTCAATATTTTATCTCAGAAAAAAATAATGATAAAAAAGCCAGAAATCATTTTTTTTTATTATATTTATCCTACTTAACAATAATACTAAGTCGAATAAAGTTATTTTATCAGATATCAATACTTTCATGAAGTTTTATAGCTTATTCACAGGAATTTTTTTGAGCGTTTTGTTCCTTATCAGCTCCTGCAAGCATTCCGGTCCGGATCATTTCTTCATACGAACCATCCGGTATGAAGATTTTACGGACAAGGTGACGGTAGATGGAACCCTTGAAGCCGTCATGACCCACAACATTTCTTGTCCCGCTGACATATACCGGGGCATCATTCAATACCTGATAACAGAGGGTACCTTTGTGGAAGCAGGAGATACCGTAGTCATTATCGAATCAAGAGAAATGCAGAATGAATATGAGGAAGCCCTTAAAAAGCTGGAAGTCGCAAAATCTGATTATAATGAGAGTAAAGCTTCCCTGAAACTTCAAAGAATAATGTTGGAATCCCAGGTAAAAAGCATTGAGAACAACGCGAAATTGTCAGATTTGGATTCCTTGCAATGGCAATTTACCACTCCTGCTGACCAAGAAATCATTGAACTGGAACTTGAAAGGTCTGACATTGAAAAGGCGAGGATCAACAAAAAGCTTGAGCTGCTGAAGAAAATCCATGCCAGCGAATTGAGGAAAAAAGAAATCATGATTAAGAAAATGGAAAACCGGTTGAACCGGATCAAAACCAGGCTTGATCAATTGGTATTGACAACCCCCGCCAATGGCATTGTTATGCACCAGGTAAATTACAGGACCAGGGAAAAGGTAATGGAAGGTGATCCGGTAAGACGAAAATTGCCCATCGTTAAAATACCGGAAATTTCAGAATATCAGATTAGTATGAATGTGATGGAATCTGATTACAAACGGATTAAAATGGGACAACCTGTCAACATCCAGGTGGACGCTTATCCGGAACTCAAGCTGAAAGGCAAGATTAAACATATTGCACCGGTGGGCATCCCAATCAGAAGAAATTCAGAAGTCAAAGAATTTAATATCACGGCCTCATTGGAAAATCTTGAAAAAAGGCTTGAACCTGGGTTGACAGCCAGTTGTGACATTATTATTCAGCAGCTTAAAGATACCATCATGGTGCCGGCTTTTTCCGTCTTTGAAGAGGACAGCATAAAGTTTGTTTACAGAAAACAGGGAAGTAAATATGCCAAACAACCAGTAGAAATTGCCTTTTCCAATACCATTCAAACCGTAATCAAAGATGGCCTCTCAGTCAATGATAAAATTGCCCTGAAACAACCCGATAATTCTTTAATCTGGAGTAGTCAATGATAAAAAAAAAGATTGAATGAACCCTCTAATGAACAAAAAAAATAAAAATGTGAATACAGTAGCGTGGATATTCATATTTCTTATAATGATGGCAGGTTGCCGGATAAATAATCAGCCAGACATAAAATATGCGGAAGTGAAAAGGGGAGCGTTCAGCATAGAAATCACCGAGGAGGGAGAAGTAGAGGCCACCAGTGCGGTGAATATATCCTCACCCAATATTTCCTGGCGTTTCGGCATGCTGAAAATCACTTATATTGTTGAAGATGGGACACAAGTCTCTGAAGGAGATACGGTAATAGAGTTTGATCCTTCAGATGTTCAGAAAGCCATTATTGATGCGAAAGCAAACCTTGATATTGAAAAAGCAAACCTGACAAAGCAAATGTCCCAAAATGAGTCTGAGCTGGAAGATCTGAAGGCGGATTTGAAAATAAAAGAAATTGCTCATAAAATATCGGAGATTAATCTGGAACAAGCCGTTTATGAATCGGATATTACCAAAAGAGAAATTCAGCTCAACCTTGATCGGGCTGAGATAGAACTGGAAAAGGCCAGACAGGAAATTGAAAACAGAAAAAGCATTCAGCATGAAGAAATCCAGAAAATAAAACTAAGGATTCAACAGCTTCAGGCCGAGCTTGATGATGCCTATGAAACTTTAAACAGTCTCGTCGTTACCAGTCCGGCTTCCGGCATAGCCATTATACTGGAAAACAGGCGAACCGATACCAAATGGCAGGTAGGAGATCAACCCTGGTCAGGTAATCCTTTAATCAATCTGCCTGACATGAGTGAGTTGAAAGCAGAGGTCGAAATCAATGAAGTGGATATCTCCAAGATCCGTATGGGACAACCTGTTGACATAAGGCTTGATGCACAGACAGATTCTGGCTTTTCAGGAAGGGTAACCTCAATAGCGAACCTGGCCAGGTATAAAAAAAGGGGCTCAAACATAAAGGTGTTTCCTGTTGAGATACTGATTGAGGGGACATCAGAGAAAATGCTTCCGGGCATTACGGTCAGTTGTAACATCATCATAGACAGAATTGATGATGTGCTGTATGTTCCATTGGAAGCTGTATTTCAGGATGAGCAGGGGGACTATGTTTTTCTGAAGAATGGGACATCTTATGAAAAAACCAACATAAAAACCGGTAGAAGGAATGCTGATTATGTCATCGTGGAAAGCGGGTTAAAAAGAAAGGATAAGGTGGCCCTTTCCATGCCATTTGAGGAAGAGGAAGAGGGAGAGGAAGCGGAAGATCAGCTAGGCCAGCTTTATCCATAAAAAAAACCATATTGGCTTTTATCATGAATAGGACCAAATTCATTTACATATTTCTGTTTTTTTTGTTTACATTCTTCGCTTGCCATAAGGAAGGGCAGAAAAATCAATTTGAAATCAGAAAAGGAGCATTTGAAGCTTCCCTGACGGAGACCGGCAATATTCATGCGGTGAATTCCAGGCCGATCATTATGCCATATGTAGGCTGGCGGTATGGATGGCGGTATAAAATCATCGGACTCCTGCAACACGGAACGAACATAGAGAAAGGGGATTCTATTGCCCAGATAGATCCTTCTTCCGTTATGCAATATTTAATCAGGCAGGAAAACGAACTGGAAGTTCAGCAGGCTGACTTGAATCAGATGTTGGTGACTGAAAAAAACCGGATCAATAACCTGAAGTCTCAACTGACATCTGAACAGCTAAACTTTGATTTAAAAAAGCTTGAACTCGAGAGATTTAAATTTGAATCTGAAAACAAAAGAAAGGTTAAAGAACTGGAATTTGAGCAATCAAAAATCCGGTTAAACAAAATAAAACGGAAAATTGAACTCTCTGAAATCGTAAAAGAAAACAACCTCAAAATACAACGGATAAGAATCGAGAAGATCCGGAACAATATTGATCAGGCTGAAAGAGCCCTCACTAAGCTTACTATCAGGAGTCCGAGCAACGGCATTCTTCAGCTTGAAGAAAACCGGCGAACGGACCAGCTTATGAAGATTGGTGATGAGATATGGCAGGGAAGAGATTTTGCCAGCGTTCCTGATTTAAGCAAAATGAAAGTGAAAACATCCGTCAATGAAAAAGACATCCATAAGATAAACCTTGGACAGGAAGCAACAATTACCCTCGAAGCCTTTCCTGAAAAAAGGTTTGAAGCCCGGGTGAGCCAGATTGGGAAGTTAAGCCGCAGAAAATCCAGAAATTCAGACATCAAGGTTTTTGATATCGAGGTGATCATTACAGAAAGCGATCCCATTCTAAAGCCTGGCATGACAGTGCGTTGTAAAATCATATATGCCAATCTGGATGATGCTTTATATGTGAATAACCGGTGTATTAAAAAGGAAGAAGGAAGATATTATATTTTTAGGAAAGACAGGGATGAAATCAGCCGGTTGCAGATTGTATTAGGGCCATCCAGTGCTGAATTTACTGTTATTTATGGCAACATTAAGAAAGGTCAGAAACTTATGGATTTCGATGCCGTTCCGGAACAGATGTAACCGTTAATAATCCGTATGATTTTTTGCCTGCAGCACTAATATGGCAGCACTAAAAATGAAGTAATAAAAAATGTAATCAACATGCAATTAGAGGAAAACATACGCGTATCTTTAAACGGACTGAAGGATCATAAGCTTCGTTCCTTTCTGACCATGCTTGGTATTATTTTTGGCGTGGCCTCTGTAATTGCCATGCTTTCTATCGGAGAAGGTGCGAAAAAGGAAGCCATTGCGAAATACAAGGAGCTGGGGGTCAATAACATCATCATCAGGGATAAAAATTTTCCCAATGAACAGCTGGAAGAAATCCGGGCCAAATTCTCCAAAGGGCTTTCATTGCAAGATGCGGGATCCATTGAAAAGATTGTTCCCATGGTAACGGATGTCTCCCCTCAGGCTGAAAAGGATGTAAATGCCAGCTATTTTGACAGATCTTCCAAAGCCAAGATTGTTGCCATCACCCCAGCCTTTAAAAAAATACTGAATTATTCTACCTCCGATGGCATTTTTATTAACCAGGAACATTATGATAAGGGGATGAAAGTCGGAGTGCTCGGGGCTTCTGTTGCTTCAGAGCTATTTCCATATGAAAATGCTGTCGGACAGGATATCAAGCTGGATGATCAATGGATCAAGGTAGTCGGTGTGATGAATAGCAAATCATTGTTTACGGAAACCGTTGGAGAACTGGCCTCCCGTGATCTTAACAAGGACATTTACATTCCGCTTTCCACCTTTAAAGAACGTTTTTCTAAAGACAACTTTCTGGCAAGTGAACTCAAACAAATCACGGTTAAAATAAGCAATTCCAATAGCCTGACTTCAGTGGCCGATATTATTGAAAAAATGCTGAATCGTAGGCATTATAACAATGATGACTTTAGCATTGTGATTCCATATGAATTGCTTAAACAGGAAAAAAAGGAACGGCGTATTTACAATATTTTATTGGGCTCTATTGCTGCCATATCCCTTCTTGTCGGAGGTATCGGAATTATGAATATTATGCTTGCCACGGTGTTGGAACGAACCAGGGAAATTGGTATCAGAAGGGCCATTGGTGCTAAAAAAAATGATATCCTTAGCCAGTTTTTGACAGAAGCGCTGGCCATCAGTATAACCGGTGGATTCATTGGAATTGTTATCGGGATCTCCATTTCAGTCTTTATTACCCTGATTACCGATGTGACCACCAGCATTACTTTATATTCTATTCTTCTGTCATTCCTGTTCTCAGTATTCGTTGGCATTACCTTTGGTTATTTGCCGGCCAAAAAAGCTGCCAAACTAAGACCCATTGAATCAATAAGATATGAATAGTTTTGAATACAATGTATAAAAAATAAATTTGAACATATGAAACCTCCATGATTAAGCGCTAATCACACATGAGCATGATCAAAAAGGAGGTTCCATATGACCTTATAAAAAATAATTTTGAACATATGAAATCCTCTTGCACTGACATTCAAAAAAGGAAATGAACCGAGTTTACGAGCTCGCCGAAGGCAATAAAACATGAGGGTTCCACGGTATTAAAAGTACTAAAGTCATTTTTTAACAATTACAACTTTATGAAAAACAAATGTCTAACATAATTAATACGAGTGAATTAAAAAATGCTGATTAGAATAGAAAACTTAACAAAGTCATACCTTACCACGGAAATTGAAGTCCCCGCCCTCCGCGGAATTGATTTACATATCCAGAGAAATGAGTTTTTATCCATCATGGGGCCTTCAGGTTCGGGAAAATCTACCCTGATGAATATACTGGGTTGTCTTGATACCCCAAGCTCCGGGAGTTATATATTTGACGGCATTGATGTGGCAAATTTTTCGGATGATGAGCTTTCAGAGATACGGAATAGAAAGATAGGTTTTATCTTTCAGACTTTTAACCTCTTGCCCAAAGCCAAAGCATTGCATAACGTCGAGTTGCCTTTAATTTATGCCGGTGAGGATAAGAATATCCGGAAATCACTGGCCATGGAGGCACTGGACAGGGTGGGGCTATCGGACAGGGCGCATCACAAGCCCAATGAATTATCCGGGGGACAGCGACAGCGGGTAGCCATAGCCAGGGCTTTGATCAATAAACCGGAAATAATTTTGGCAGATGAGCCGACCGGTAATCTCGATTCCAAAACCAGCGAAGAAATTATGGCCATATTTCAGGATTTACATAAGGAGGGAAATACCATTATTCTTATTACCCATGAGGATAGTATTTCTAAATGCGGACAAAGAATCATAAGGCTTCTGGATGGGTTGGTTCTATCGGATGAACAAATCGAAAAACTTATTTAATAACCTGCAAAACACCCTTCTTCCATGATGTTAAAAACTGTATTTCTTTCAAAATGTCTTCTCTTTATTTTTTTAGTGAACCTACAAAGTCAGAAAGTATATCAGCTTGATATAGAAAAAAGCATTGAAATAGCTAAAAGCCAGAGTTTTACCATGCGCCTGCTGAAGCAGGATCTGGAAAATGCAAAATATGACCTTAAAGCAGCTACGAGCCAGTATAAAACCCATGTCAACCTGAATTTTACAGCCCCTGACTATAGTGAGACCATCAGGCAATATGAAGATAGCTCAGGCATCAACTTTTATCCGGTCGAACAATTGTATTATTCTTCTGATCTGACCATCAACCAGCCTCTGCCAACAGATGGAAACATATTCATACGTTCCGGATTTTATAATACCGATGATTACGACAGAGAAAAAAAATACCTGAGGTTTAATACAAAACTTGGATTTGAACAGCCCATAGCGGCATTTTATGCATATAACCGAATCCAGTCGGAGTTTAAACAGGCAGAATTGAATTACGAGAAAACCCAGAAGATGTTTAAAAGAGCGGAGCTTAATATCATTTACGAGGTGAGCCGTGCTTTTTACAATCTTTTATCAGCCAAGAAAAAAGAAGAAATAGCCGTACAGGCGCTCAACCGTCAGCTTGAGTCATATGAGATTGCACAAAACAAATATGAGGCAGGTTTAATCAGAGAAGTGGAGGCCATGCAGATGGAGGTGGACCTTGGACAGGCCAGAAATGAATTTGATCTGGCCAAGGTGGACTATAATACCAAAGCCAATTATTTTAAGCAATATTTAGGATTCTCTTTGGAAGACAGCATCGTGCTGGACAGTGAGCTTGATTACCAGGTCATTGAGGTTGACCCGCAATTTGCCATTAATCACGGACTGGAGAACAGGACAGAACTTGATGAGCATGAAATCAATATTGAATTGTCTGAAATCAACCTCAAACGGATAAAATCCCGTGGAATGATTAACGGTGATGTTTCTGCTTATTACGATTTAATCGGCGTGGATGAAAATCCCATGCCCATTGCCATCAACGCCGCATTCCAGGAAACATGGGATGTGCTGGTCAGCCGGCCAGGTAATTTCGGGGTAGCGCTCACCTTGTCGATTCCGTTAATTGACTGGGGAGAGAATAAAGCCAGGACCAATGCAGCGGAAGCCATCCTCAAAAAAAGCCGGATAAGGCTGGAAGAAGAACGCGTTAACATCCAGCGTGAAATCATCAATACAGTCAACCAATTGCAAAGCAGTCTAAGAAGATTGCAACTCCTGGAAAAAAACCTTGACATTGCCAAACGAAGCTTTGAAATTTCCCAGGCCCGGTTTATCAGCGGGGACATCAACAGCGAGACCCTGGCGCTGGACAGGGAACGGTTAAACCGCGCAAATCTTTCCTATCTGGAGGCTTTTATCAGTTATAAATTGTTGGCCGCAGATTTGATGAGAAAGACCTTTTATGATTTTGAAACGAACCAGTCAGTCTTTGAACAGGAAACAACGGTGAATAGCGGATCTTAAGCACCAGGAGTTTACTCATTGCAAATGACTGGTTTTTAAGATGAGCACAGCGCAGTTATTGGCAATTTCCTGAAAGCACTCGTGATATAACCGCAAAGTTATTATGGTTTAATTGAGTTCTATGATGTAGCGTATATCTTCTTATTAGCTTTAATTTTACTAAACGAAATTCAAGGTCACTACACTAGTAAGGAATCAGCAATGAGCTGTCGCCATAACTCAACAACCTGAAATCATGTTCAAGGGCATATTCATATACCTTTTTCCAGTCCTCCCCGATAAATGCTGCCACCAGCAATAATAAAGTGCTTTTGGGTTGATGAAAGTTGGTGATAAGTCCGTCCACCATCTTAAAATGATACCCGGGAACGATCATCAACCGTGTTTTTGCCTGAATATGAGTGAGGTTTATATGATTCATATGTTGGATGATGGCTTGCAGGATTTCTTTTTTATCAAATGTTTCTTCCATCTGGTAAGGTTCCAGTTGAGAAAGGGTGTAATCATGTTTCCCATTCATCAGTTTATGACCAATCCAGTAGATGCTTTCCATTGCCCGCAAAGTGGTGGTGCCTACAGCAATGATTTCCTCTGAATTCAGGAAGGACTCCAGGCTCTTTTTAGAAATGGACATCCACTCGGTATGCATGGGATGGCGGTATGCATATTTCTCTTTGACCGGCTGAAAGGTTCCGGCCCCGACATGAAGGGTGATTTTCTCCGTACGGATATTCTTATTTTTTAATTTTTCAAATATTCTGTCGGTAAAATGAAGTCCGGCAGTGGGAGCAGCCACAGATCCTTTTACCCTGGAATACACGGTTTGATATCGTTCTTTATCGATTCTTTCTGATTCCCTTTTTAAGTAAGGCGGGATGGGTGTTTTTCCTGCGTGCTCCAATAGTTTTGCAAAAGTAACATCCGCATTATTCCATGAGAACCTGATCAGTTGATGCGTTCCTTCATTGCGTTCTATGAATGCATGCAGGTGGACGGTATCATGATTGATTTGTATGGTTTTCTTCAAATCACCGTTTTTCCATTTCTTAAGATTTCCTACCAGACATTTCCAGGCAACCGGTTTGGTGGACCGGAAGGCAGATTCATAATCGGAAGGCTCCTGGGGTTCGAGACAAAATATTTCTATCCTGCCACCCGTGTCTTTCTTGAATTCCATCCTGGCCTGAATAACTTTGGTATCATTATAGACCAATAATTGATTTTGCAAATATTCATCAAGGCGATAAAACCTGTCTTCTTGGAGATGTCCGCTTCTGTAGATTAATATTTTGGAATGATCGCGTTCTTCTATGGGAAAACGGGCAATTTTTTCTTCGGTTAAAGCATAATCATAATCATCAATACGAATGTTTTTTATTTCATCCATTGTCATGCTTTGCCCTCTATCATTTAATAAATTACTGTTCTGCCGGGCCATCCTTAGTTGTTAAAATACAGCTTTTATTGGTTATCAATTTGTTTTTACGGATGTTGCCTCATTCAAAAAACCACTTGACAACCCTCCTTTTAATGGTATTAATGGGCGCAAACCTTCAGAATTCATGAAATCAGGAATTCCTGATTTTAATTTGATTTAGTGTTGTAAATTTAGTTAATTTTGCATGATTTTAACCGGAAAAAAGATTTATAAGCCGTATGAACTTTCAAGTAGGAGATAAAGTGAAGTTTTTAAATGAGTTAGGTGGTGGATTTGTTAAGGAAATAATTAATGATCAACAGGTGTCTGTTGAGACACATGATGGATTTGATATACCCGTATTAAAAAAAGAGCTGGTACTGGAGGAATCAGCCGTCAACATTGAAAACTATACCCAGGAGAAAACTGTGGAAACGGATTCTTCATACCAGGAAGAGCAGGATCTTGATGAGCTTTTCTCGAAGAAGTCTGACACGCTGATTGAAGGCAATGACGATCCGCAGGTTTATTTTGCCCTGGTTCCTTCTTATGATAAACACGGTTATATTGAATATATTGATTTTTATATTATCAATGACAGCAATTATAAAACATTATATACATTCTCAAAAAAGGAAAATGAGGAGTTATATACTTATGAAAGTGCCGGGTTGATTGATGCAAACACCAAAATCCATTTGTTTCAAACCACCAATGAGTCATTAAAAGAAAAACTTGTCTATAACATACAAATAATATTTTACCAGTCAGATACCTATTTCATACAAAGGCCTTTTGACAAGCAGGTTGAGTTGGATCCTTTTCAGATACTTGACAATGAAACCTATTCGGAGAACATATTCTTTAATGAAAAAGCAAAATTGTATAATATTTGTATGGATGATTTATTGAGCAATGAATTGGCTAAAATTTCCGGATCTGAGCTTGATGCTGTGGCTGAAGAAAAGGAACTGGAAGAAAAACCGAAGACTGCAAAAAAAACCAATCCGGATATTGAAGAAGTTGATTTGCATATTGAAGAATTATTGGATGATCATTCCGGAATGAGCAATAAAGAAATCATTGATGTCCAGATGAAAGAGTTTAAAAAACGAATGGAGGAAGCCATAAGAAAGCAGTTGAGAAGAATAGTTTTCATTCATGGCATCGGCAATGGGAAACTGAAATTTGCAATCAGGAATTATCTTGACTTGCATTATCCGAAATACAAATACCAGGATGCATCATTCAGGGAGTACGGATTTGGAGCCACTTTGGTGTTGCTTAGAAAATGATGCAGTAAAAAAAGGAGATACGGCCGATGGACATGAAAAAAATAGCAGTTAAGTTATGGAAATCCCGGAGCAACTATATTCTTGGTTCAAGGTTGGAGCATAACAGAGTTATTGACGTTTTATTAGAACCGCTTAATAAGGAAGCAGGTCGTTCTATCGCGCTGTCGCATGACAGGGAGGAAAGTCCGGACAACACAGGGCAACGCGCTTTCGAAAGGAAAGATACCTGTGAAGGTATGGCAGGGGAGAAGAAAATAACCGCTTTTCCTTACTTTGAGGAAGGGAGAGTAAGGGTGAGAAGGCAGGGTAAGAGCCTGCCAGGTTCGTTGGCGACAACGGATGCTGTCCCCCTCGCGGGTTGCAAGGCCAAATATACCGGCGATTGAGGGTTGCCCGCCCGATGCCGGAGGGTAGGCCGCTGAGATAAATGATAGAAATTCCTCTTTGAGGAAACAGAATCCGGCTTATAGATCTGCTTTCTTTTTTTTTTTATATTTTTAACCCTTCATTCTTTTTGTGGTGTTCAGTGAAAAGAATTGTTGAATCTAACGAAAGGAGCGTGAATATCAAAATACGTTTTTTGTTGATCATATTGTGCATGCTAACATGCTCTCACCATTCGATGGCATTTTCCAGGTTAATTAGCCGCGCATCAAAAAACGTATCCCAACCCGTCGATAAACTTCTCACCAAATCGGAAAGTTTTATTCCTTCACAACCCGACAGTGTGATTTATTATGCCGAGATGGCCATTAAAAAATCTTCCGCTGCCGGTGTGAAAGCAAGGGTTTATTATTTGCAAGGGGAAGGATATTATTATAATAATGACTATGAAAACGCCATAAGATCTTATACATCGAGCCTCGGTATTTACGAAAAGCTGAAAGACAAGGAAAACATTGCTGAATGCAACCATTGTCTGGGATTATGCTACTTCTTTATCGGAGATTATGAGAGAAGCCTGGGTTATCACCAGGAAGCATTGAGACTGGCTGATGAGCTGGGCGATGATATCAGAAAAGCCAATTCGCTGCAAAATATTGGTTTGGTTTATAACGACTTGCAGCATTACCAACAGGCCCTTGAGTACTATTACCAGTCGATGGAAATGAACAGAGAGATAGGCAGGGAAGAAAAAGTGGCCGCTTTGCTTCAAAACATAGGAGTTGTTCATTATATGCGGGAAGCGTACGATAATGCCCTGGAATACTACCGGAGATCATTCAGAATATATGAAAATCTTGATAGTCAGCGTGGAATCGCTAACTCTTATTCCAACATTGGTCAGGTGCATGAAATGAAAAACAACTCAGATTCTGCAATACATTATTATAACCAGTCCATGATAATGTTTAAGGATATGAATTATCTCAGGGGTGTTGTATATACGCTCAATATGCTAGGCAACCTCGCTGTAAAAGAAAACAATATAGAAAAAGCATTCGGTTTTTATAACCAAAGCATTGAGTTATCCGAAAAACATCATTATAATGAAAACCTGATTACCAATTATCATTCCGTTTCCTCCTTATATGAAGAAAATGAAAACTACCAACGGGCCCTCAAATTTTATAAAAGATATGTGGATTTGAGGGATTCCATCTTTAATCGTGAAAACATGAAGAACATCATGCGCATGGAGCTCAAGTTTCAGGATGAACGATTCAGGGAGGAATTAAAGCAAACCAACCTACGCCAATCACTTATGCTGGCAGGATTCATTATTTTATTCGTTGCTGCTGGAATTGTATTTTTTATTTTTGCCTTTCGAAAGAAAGGATAGGCAGAACCACTTTAGAATAATATGTTCGTCTTCTTAGTATCACTGGGTAAGGGTTTATTCTGCACCTGATATAATTCGCAAAGGGGGTTACACAATGGCTTTTCTGATTTTTAAAAGTTTGTTTAACAGGTTCTCCAGCAGGCCAAGTTGCAACATGTTGCTTCCATCTGACAGTGCATTGGCTGGATCTGGGTGAGTTTCGATAAAAATTCCGTCAGCCCCCACAGCCATTCCTGCCTTGGCGATGGTTTCAATTAATTCAGGTTTACCTCCGCTGACCCCTGTTTGTTGATTCGGCTGTTGCAGCGAGTGGGTCACATCCAGAACTACCGGCTTTCCGGTTTTTTGCATTTCCGGGATGGAACGGTAATCCACAATCAAATCCTGGTAACCAAACATGGTTCCACGGTCTGTTATCATAATGTTTTTGTTACCGGTGCTTTCAATTTTATTCACAACAAATTTCATCGAATCCGGCGCCAGGAATTGCCCTTTTTTGATATTTATGAACTTTCCGGTTTTTCCGGCAGCCAGCAACATATCCGTTTGACGGCATAGAAAAGCAGGGATTTGCAGCACATCAACATATTCAGCGGCTATGATTGCTTCTTCGATGGAATGAAAATCGGTGAGGACAGGAACCTGATACGTTTCTTTGACTTTACGGATTGTTTTAAGGGCTTTTTCGTCACCAATGCCCATGAATGAGTTAAGTTTCGAACGGTTGGCTTTCCTGTAGGATGCCTTAAAAATGTAAGGGATGGATAGTTTTTCGCAGATGTTTTTTACTTTTTCAGCGATGTACATGGCATTCTTTTCGTTTTCCACCACGCAGGGCCCGGCGATCAGAAAAAAATGATCGGTTTCGGTGTGTCTGATATGGTCAATATGACTCAGGTGTTTCAGCATAAATGGTTTCTTTTTTATATAATCTAAGGTAGTTGCCTTTATTAAATTATTTTGGTGGATTTCTGAAAGTTGTTCACAAAGTTAGTTATTATTTGGCAATATGACTTTAATAAAGCCCTTCAAATACAATATCCTAATAATCATATTTATCATTCCATAACTTTTTCAACCGGTTTTTTATTTCATTTTCTTTTTGGTTTTCCTGGGGTGAATATATTTTGTTTCCTTTGATGCTGTCCGGCAAGAACTCTTCCTGAATAAAATTGCCTTCATAGCTGTGGGCATATTTATAATTTTTACCGTATCCCAGAGATTTCATCAGCCTGGTAGGCGCATTTCGCACATTTAACGGTACAGGAAGGTTTCCTGTTTTCTTCACCAAATCCTGGGCATCATTGATGGCCAGGTAAGCTGAATTGCTCTTAGGGGAGGTGGCCAGGTAGATGGTTGCTTCCGCGAGAATAATCCGGGATTCCGGCCAACCGATATTTTGAACAGCATCGAAACAGGCATTTGCCATCAGCAAAGCATTTGGATTGGACAATCCAATGTCCTCGGCGGCTAAAATAACCAACCTTCGGGCAATGAATTTCGGATCTTCACCCCCTTCTACCATCCTTGCCAACCAGTAAATGGCTGCATTGGGATCACTGCCCCTGACCGATTTTATGAAGGCCGAGATAATGTCGTAATGCAATTCCCCGTTTTTATCATAAGCAGTGTAATTCTTTTGGATGTTTTCCGTGACATTCTTGTTGGTAATGATTGCTGTCGGCTTATCCCCATCTTCATTCCGGCTAACGGATGCATTTACGGTTAATTCAAGAACATTATACAATTTGCGTGCATCGCCACCCGAATACTGAAGCAAGGAATCATGCTCTTTTACATGAACATCCTGCTTTCCAAGGTATGGATCTTCCTGAATGGCTTTATTGAGCAATTCAAGCAGATCTTCTTTTTCAAGGGGATTTAATACATATACCTGGCAGCGGGACAGGAGGGGGGAAATAACCTCAAAAGACGGATTTTCAGTGGTGGCACCAATCAATGTAATAATTCCCTGCTCTACGGCACCAAGTAGGGAATCTTGCTGAGATTTGCTGAAACGGTGAATTTCATCAATGAAAAGGATGGGATTGGGCTGATTAAAAAATTGTTGTTTCCGGGCTTTTTCAATGGTGTCCCTTACATCTTTTACACCTGAACTGATGGCACTTAGAATATAAAAAGGCCGGTTTAATTCATTGGAAATCAGTTTGGCGAGGGTGGTTTTACCTACACCTGGCGGTCCCCATAAAATAAAGGATTGAAGGTTTCCGGATTTTATCATCTTGCGGATTACCCCTTCTTTGCCTACCAGGTGTTTCTGTCCGGTAAATTCCTCCAGTGTTTTTGGCCGCATCCTTTCTGCCAATGGTTGATTAATCATGTCTGGTTTGTTTTTTTTAGAAATAATTAATACCCATGCAAAAATAATTTAAATTAATCAGCTCAACGGTAAAAGGGAGATATCTTTTAAATATTTGTTTATTAGTTTTTTAACATCCATTTTGTCATTCATCATCTCAATCTTCCAAAATTACATGGCATGAATTTCATATATATAATTTAGAAATTCCTTTTATTTGCAATACATTATTGGTCAAATCCTTGATTTTTATTTGTGAAGAAATATATTTTTATTATATTGTCCTCCAAATTATTGATAATTAGTTTATAATGTAAAATATTAATATTCACCTAAAACCTATAATCATGAAACATACAAGATTGGTCATTATGATGATGTTTTTAGCACTATTTTCATTAAAAGTAGTGAATTCGCAAACTGCTACCATCACACCAAGTAGTATTGAATTTAAGATTAGTGATTTCGACCCTTATTTTTCCAATTACTTTGAACCATTTGCCAGAGGTATGGCTGTTGGAATGGGCGGAGGTTGGTACAATACCGCCAAGGTACATAGTTTTCTTGGATTTGATATATCCTTGGTTTCAATATCCCTCACCCAAATTCCAGATGCTGATAAAACCTTTTCATTATCGAATGATGCCTTCCCGGCGGGAAGAGGATATTCATTGACTGCAAATTCTGATTTGCCGACATTGAATGCAGATGAAGGGGGAACGGTACCCACATTACGAAGGACCATAGAACAAAGTGGAAGTGTGGATGTAAATAAAAATACTGTTAATTATGATTTTTCTGAAACGGAAGATCTGATGGAAATGCCAGAAGGAGCCGGACTGGCATATTCGGGTGCTTTAAACATGGTTCAAGTCGGTTTTGGTCTGCCTAAGGGAATCACCATTAAGGCCAGATTTTTGCCTGAATTTGAAGTAGCTCCTCTGGATCTGACTGCCAATTTATGGGGAGTTGGCCTGCAACATGATATTCTGCAATGGATTCCAGTTGCCAGTAAGATTCCTTTTTTGCAGGCCTCCATTGTAGGAGGGTATTCAAAATTTACAGGTTCTTATGGTGGACCTCCCTTTGCAATTGATGAGGGATCATTTCCGGGTTTTTCAAGCAGCGAACCAGCCTCAACCTGGGGAGATCAAAGTTTCGAGCTGGAAACTTCTTCATTAAGCGGTGGATTGGTGGTTGGTGCTTCTTTACCGGTCGTTCATCCCTATGTCGGACTTAATTACAATAAATCATCATTCTCCGGTGGATTAAGAGGTAATTTTCCCATAGCTGAAGTGACGGCTGAAATTGATCCTGCTGATCCTAATAATCCTACATTTGAAAAGGAAGTAATGGCCGGGGATATTGATCCTTTAGACATAGAAACAGACGACACCATGATTGGTTTTACCGGTGGGTTAAGGGTAAAACT
>CAYFUP010000003.1:28843-40876 GCA_964346235.1 uncultured Bacteroidales bacterium
ACATAGAAACAGACGACACCATGATTGGTTTTACCGGTGGGTTAAGGGTAAAACTTGCTGTGATAACCTTATGGGGACAATATACCGTTCAGGAATATCCTATGATCAATGCCGGTTTGGGAATTAGTTTCAGGTAAAAAACAGACTGACACCAAACAACACTAAACAAAATCTTATGAAAGCTGTCTATTCTCTTGGACAGCTTTTTTATTAAAAAGAATCCAAATAAACAAAACCAGGCAAACAAAAAAAGATAGTATTAAAAAAACAAAAAATCAATGAGTGTACTGTTAAATAAAGATTCCAGGATTATTGTTCAGGGTTTTACCGGCAATGAAGGCAGTTTCCATGCGGAACAAATGATGGCATATGGTTCCAATGTGGTCGGTGGAGTAACCCCCGGAAAAGGGGGGCACAGGCATTTGGACAGACCGGTGTTTAATACCGTGGCGGATGCAGTGAAAGAAGCAGGGGCCGATACTTCCGTTATATTTGTCCCGCCCCCATTTGCTGCAGATGCTGTTATGGAGGCAGCGGATGCGGGACTTCAATTGATCATCACCATCACTGAAGGCATTCCGACCAATGACATGATCAAGGTGAAACATTTTCTGAAAGACAGAAACAGTGTCATGATAGGCCCGAATTGTCCGGGTGTTATCACCCCGGAAGAATCAAAAGCCGGCATTATGCCGGGTTTTATCCATAAAAAAGGTACGGTGGGCATTATTAGTCGTTCCGGTACCCTTACCTATGAAGCAGTTGATCAGGTCACAAAAACCGGACTGGGCCAGTCCACCTGTATCGGAATCGGTGGAGATCCCATCGTTGGCACCAACGTCCTCGAAGCCCTGAAACTATTTATGGATGATCCGGAAACAGAAGGCATCATTATGATAGGTGAAATTGGGGGCAACATGGAAGCTGAAGCGGCCCGCTGGTACAAAGAAAACGGAAAGAAACCCCTGGTTGGTTTTATTGCCGGTCAGACTGCTCCGAAGGGCCGCAGAATGGGTCATGCCGGTGCCATTATCGGGGGAAAGGATGATACTGCCGAAGCAAAAATGAAAATCATGGAAGAAAGTGGTATTGAAGTTGTGAAATCCCCGGCTGACATAGGAAGATCCATATATGAGGCAATACGTTGAATAATTGAGTACATGGTGGCGCCAAGCCACTTTTAAATGTTTTTAAATACAATAGTTGACAAGTTTATAGTGAATGTGAGACAAAGGATTATCATTTCAAAACTTAGTTCTAAACAAATGCCTGTACTGAACAATATTTTTGTCAATTCTCTTGCATTTTCCTCAAAGATTCATGAGATTGCAGAAAAAATAAACTTATGGATCAGGAAAGGCTAAAAGAACTCATTGACACATTTTTTACCTGCGATAAACATCAGATTTCCGATATCTTTCATGAATTATTGACAGCTGTTGACATGGAGGAAAAAGAACATCCGGGAGGTTTAATGTCCAGGAATTATGAAACCGCCCAGGCAAATCCCGAAATACATACCTTACCGGGAAATCTCAAAGATGCAAGGGATGCCATCTTTCCTTTTTTTTGGGGTACGGACGGCTGGGCATCCAAACTACACCTTGAGAATGTGAAAGGCCCGTCTAATTATGCTTCTCTTGTGGGGGTCCTGGCTTGTATTTTAAAGAACCCCAATCTCTGTACCGATACCTACAGTCAGCGTTCCAATGAACTAGAAGTGAAAGCCATCACCGCCCTGGCAAACATCGTTTTTTATAACATTGATTCCCCATGGGGCATTTTCACCATGGGGGGCACCATTTCAAATGTGTACGGGGGTAAAATAGGCATTGAAAAAGCAGCCCCAGGTGCCATGAAAAAGGGATTGGCTAATTATAAACTCTGTGGCATTGTCTCGACCGCCGCCCATTATTCGAATGCCACCCTGGCCGGCTGGTTGGGAATGGGCACTGATAACCTTTTTGGCATACCGACCGACAGCAACATATCCATGCGACTGGATTTGCTGGAAAAGAAGATGGAAGAACTTTACATTGAAGAATATACCATAGCTTTTGTAATAGCTACTTTTGGCACCACGGATGCTTTTGGCATCGATGATATCGAAAAAATAAGAAAGATTATTGATGATATGGCTTATAAATACAACAAGCCTGTACCGCAATTGCATGTCGATGCTGCCGTAGGTTGGTTTTTAACTGTATTGACCGAATATGACAACGACGAAAATATCTTCAACCTGGAAGATAAAACCATCAAAAGAATAAAACGGGTGCAAAAATATTCCAAAGGAATTAAAAGCGCCGATTCAATTACCATTGACTTCCATAAACTGGGTTGGGGACATTATCCGGCAAGTGCTTTCATTGTGAACCGGAGGGAAGATCTTCACCACCTTTTCAGAAACAAGGATGAATTGCCTTACTTTCCGGAAGCCGATGCCAGAAGAGACCCGGCTTTGTTTACCCTGGAAACATCCAGGCCTGCCATAGGGCCTTTCTCGGTGATGGCTACGTTGAACGGACTGGGACTGATAGGTTGTCAAATGCTTGCGGCCCATGCCATAGAAATGAGCAATCATCTTAAGAAGAAACTCAGTAAACTTGAATATTGCAAAGTACTCAATATGGATACCCTTGGCCCCAGCGTAGTCTGGTGGGTGTTGCCAAAAGGCAGGGATGCTGCCCAGATATATGATTCAATTGCAGAAGGAAAGATTGAGAAAGATAAATATGAGCGTTATTTTTCTGAAATCCGCCGGCTTTTCGATAAACGTCAGGCCATGATGAATCCTGCCAGCGATGCAAGATTAAGTTATACCACCTCTATCGGTTATGCCCCGCATGGGATCAAATTGCCTGCATGGAAAGCTGTTTTCTTCAATCCTTTAACCGATGATGAAGTAGTGCAGGGTATCATTGACAGCATCGAGGACTTAATGTAAACTGGCTGGAATCCTGAAATAAAAGGCAGCGCCTTTTCCTTCTTCAGATTTTACCTTGATTTCACCGCCAAGAAGTTCAACAAGGCCCTTGGTAATGGATAATCCAAGTCCTGTGCCTCCTTTGTTAGGTGCTTTCTTATCAATTTGAACAAAACGCTCAAAAATGGCATCCAATTCATCTTTGGGTATTCCAATTCCGGTATCCTTTACATAAAAGGCAATGGTTCCATCCTGCTTTTTGGTATAACCAATATTGATGGTTCCATCCTGTGTAAATTTGATGGCATTGTTTATAAGATTGTCAAGTATTTGGTTTATGCGCACCGGGTCGCTGTATATGATGAATTCATTTGTTAGGTCATTATCAATGATAATCTGATTGCCATTATTACGAATGATGTTGGTCTTATTGGAATAAAAGGTTTCTATTTCTTCAAGCGTTTTATTCAGATCAAACTCAACTGGATTGATTTTAAGCTGGTTAGATTCTATTTTTGCGGTATCGATAATGTCATCTATTAACTGGAGCAACTGTTTCCCGCTTGAATTAATAATGTCAATATATTCTGACTTTCGTTCATCGGAGAGGGTTTCTTTGTTTAATAATTGAATGAAACCTAATATCCCATTCATGGGTGTTCTGATTTCGTGGCTCATGTTGGCAAGAAAGGCTGATTTTAATTTATCCGTTTCTTCAGCTCTTTCTTTCGCCCTGCGTAATTCCTGTTCCATTTCAATTTTTTCGGTATAATCCTCTATGATTCCGTCATAATATAAAGTTTTTCCATCTTCATCCCTTATTGCATGGGCAGATTCCCTGAAAAATAACTCCGTGCCGTTTTTTGTTATTCCTTTGTTTTCAAATCCATGAATGAAACCGTATTTTTCAACTTCTTCAACAAATTTTTCCCGTTCTTTTTTATTCACATAGGTATCAATCACATTGACTTGTTTAAATTCTTCCAGGGAATCATATCCAAATAACTGATACATGGCAGGATTGGCCATTATGATTTCTCCACCTGGACTGGTGCGGTATATGCCCAGTGTTGAGTTTTCATAAATGCTTCTGAACCGCTTTTCACTCTCAATGAGGGATTGCTCTGTTTTTTGTTTTTGCAGGGAAATTGAGGCCTGATTAATAAAAGTTTCGAGAAGTTTTATGTTTTTTATTTTTCCGCTTTCTTTCAACAGAATAATTACTTCTCCCAGAAAATCGCCGTTTTGTAATATTCCCATGACATATATGTCCTGAAGCTGAATAATGCGCTCGATGGCTTCGGCTATCAGTCCTGATAAGGAAAATTCAGATAATTTTTGCAGGGATTCCGGTCCCTTTAACAATTTTTGTTTTTTTAGCAGGTGCTTTCCTTCTTCGCTAATGGAGAATTTCATGCCCACCGGGTTCCTGCCAACTATCTTTAAAACAGATTGGTATTTCTTGTCAATCCCCGCAATGGATTTTAATTGCATTTGTCCATCGGCGGGATCATGAGAAAGAACCAGCACGATGCCATGATCAAGCAAAGCCTTTAACTGATTGGCGATATAGGCATATATGTTGTCCTTAACGGAAAAAGCCAGTAAATCAGTAGCTGTTTTCGATAAAAAAGATACTTCTCCGTAATCCGTATCATGAGGTTCATATGGCCGATCATCCTCATTTATCATCACTTAGTAGGTATTGAAAGAACTTTAAGGAAGTTAATTATTATCAAAAATAGCAAAATATTTGGAATTTTTCATACGTGATAAATATTTAATTAAACCATTGTATTTTAAACATATAATCAATTTCAAAACCAACTTTTGCGTTTCAAACCGTATGGAGCCCTCATGTTTATCTCAACTCATTTCGTGAACAGTCGTTGATGAGGGGTTTATAAGAGATAAATTTTATATAAAACTTCTGTATTTCATTTAATAAGAAATATTAAACCCAACTTGTGTATTTCAAACCAAATGGAGCCCTCGTGATTATTTGGCTTCGGCGGGCTCGCAAGCTCGGTTCATGTCCTTGTTGTGCACTTTGGTGAATGAGGGGGTCATCCATTGTATATTATTCATTATAATGCTGATTATCAGATATTTGAAGGGGTGAAATCAAAAGCAAGGATCGTTAATTATTTTGCGGTTCTTTGTGAATAATGACGGATAACATGAAGAATGGAAAAATGGTTTTGATCTGATGGTTCTTAATTCCCAGGTTTTGCAAAATCTTCTTTAATTCCCCCGGACGGAAGGAGGCCCTGATTGATTTAAAAAAACCATTTTGCTTGCAGGAATAATAAAGCCAGGGAACCCTTTTTAAGTCATATAAAAATAGGATGCCATTTTTATTTAACAGGGAATAAAGGTTTTTGATGGCCACATCTGCATCTTCCCAATGATGCATGGTAAGTGTGGAATATATCAAATCAAAGGTACCAATACCTTCTAATGTTTGCTTATCGCAAGCATCCGCAATTTTGTAATCAATGCGTTTTAGTTCATCCTGCGTAAGATCATTATAAGCAATTTTAACCATTTCTTCAGAAACATCGATGCCGGTAATGGTTGCCTCGGGATGCTGTTCGGCCACCATTTTTACCACCACACCGGGACCGGAACCCACATCCAGGTATCTGCCTTTTATGTTTAACTTTTTCAGCGTACTTAAAAAATTCAAATACCTTGTTTTGGGGGATGCTTTCAGATTATCCAGGTATGCCTGTACATTCTCGATGCGGGAAAAAAAAGTATCCTGATGACCTTCAACGATTCGCTTCATTTTTCTGATAAAAATATTATAAATGTAGTATTTGGTAAAGCAGCGAAAATAAAGTTTAAATCTGATTATTACAATGGATCATCATTAAAATTGTTTTCGTAAAAATTGTCCGGTTCATGGCAATGTCCAACATTTTCAGGTTTTCTGCCTGCAGGGTAAATTCAATGGTTTGGCTTTTCCCGGGCTTTAAGTGAATGCGATCAAATTTTCTATACGCTGATGCGTCTCCAGATTCGGATCTTCATACGGATCTTTTACATCTTTTTTATTGAAATCAATCCAGCCGTCTTTATAAATGATTGATTGTCAAAAAGCAAGGGAAAAGTTCATCTGCATAATAATGAAAATGCTAAGAAACAAGGTAGTATTGAAAAGGTAAAACATGGCATTTGTCATTTAGATGTCCAATTCATTTATTATTTAAGGCATTAATTTCAGTCCCAGAACAAAACTCCTTGGTCTGCCCGGATAATAATACCTGGGTGCACTTCCGCCGAAGCTGGGTGCATTGACCAGAATCATGGAGGCATATTGATTATCGAAGATGTTATTAATTTTCACATACAGGTTTACATCTGCCCATCTCAAAATATCACTCTCAAAACCTGTCTGCCAGTCAATAACAGAGTAATGCCCGTATTTTTTCGAGTTTTCGTCATTCATATATTGTTCCCCGGTATATTGATAGGTCAAGCCGCTGAAGAATCCCATATGATGCTTCCAGTATAAATTTCCGGAAACGCTCTGATTGGGAATGCCTGGCAGATGATTGCCTGAATGATCAACGCCATCATCAATAAAATCAATAAACTTATTTTGGGATATGGTATAAGAAAGATTCAGGCTTAATTCCCGGTTATTTCCAGGCAGCCTGCTTAACAATTTATAATCCAACAAGGCCTCCAAACCCTGATGAAATGTTTCCCCGGCATTAATACCGGTAAAAATGTCTTCTGCTAGTCTTTTAGTCACCAATAAGTTGTTCATAAATATCCAGTAATAGGACAAATCATAATATAATTTTTGATCCAGGATTTTTCCTTTTGCTCCTATTTCAATATTGTAACCTTGTTCCGGTTTTAAATCAGGATTGATGTCTCCTTCCGGAAGAAGTGCCTCCTCCGCGGAAGGAGCAGAAAAGCCATGTCCCGCTGCACTGTATATATTTAATTGCTGATTGGCAGAATAAGTAACACCGATTCTGGGTGAAAAAATGGGGGAGTAGCTGTAATTTCCTGTATTGTCCACAGAATCGGCTGGAAAATTATCATCCAGTTTGTAATTCAGATAATTCTGATTAACGCCTCCATTGATGGTTAACTTCTCCGAGGGCCTGTATTCAATTAATCCAAAAAGGTTCAGGTATTGCCTGGTTTCTTTGTTTTGATTACTTAGCGGGCCCTCTATGCCTTCATTGGTTTCGAAAATCTTCCACTCAAAGATTTCATAATAACGCTCAAATCCCAAAATGGTTTTTAGTCCGATATTGCTGGCAAGCGTAATTTTATTTCTGGTTCCGAAGCTATAAGCGTTATCATCCAGGATGTTAAATGGCCTTGATTCATATCCCTGATAAGTCTTTCCATAAACACTTGATTCCAGAATAATATTGCCTGAAAAAGAGGTGGTATAGGTGAATCCGGATAAAAGCTTATTATATTCTTCAAAACCCTTTATTTTCAACCAGTTTGAGGCAGCATGACCGGGGTTATTCATAAAGTCTTCCCGGCTCAGTGAACTGGGAATCCGGGAAAATACATCCTGGTATAGGAAAAGTGCCTCCAACTCTGAGCCAAATATGTTGATTTCACCGGTCAGGAAATAATTATGGCGCTTATAATGGCTGTTTTGTCTGAAACCATTTGACTGCATGTATGAATAGGTGTTCGATACAGAAAACCGGTTGATTTTTTTGTAAGAAATATTGGCTGAATGATGATCCAGTCCAAAGGAACCGGTTTTTGAATGCAGGTTGCCATCAAATCCCCGCTGCCCGCTATAATCCGGATATAAAACAATGGAACCACCTAATCCTGAACCATATAATGTTGATGAGGGTCCTTTCATGATTTCAATCCTGCCAAGATTATGGATGTCAATATCTTCTATGGAAGTCACTCCGGAACCACTGGTCAGGGGAACATTATTCAAATAAGCTTTTATCCTGTTCGTGGAATAAGGGGTTCTTGAACCGATACCGCGGATGGTTATGCGTTTGGTATTATACGCTCCGCTTTGGACAAATATACCCGGGACTTGATCGAGTTCATCGGTGATTTCCGTATTTGCATTTCTTTCCAGCCGTCCACTTGTTATCAGCGATATGCTGCCGGGGGTTCTGGTTAATTTACCGGGCAGGACCGGGGCGGAAACCATCACTTCTGATAATTTGAAACTATTGGGCTTCAGTTTAATCATGAAGTCATTGCGGTCTATGGTTATGGTATCATCCTGATATCCCAGCATTCTTGCTATCACCGGAGAACCATGATAAGCGCTGTCGATAAAAAACCTGCCCGCCTGGTTGGAGACTGCGATCAATGAACCTTCTTTGGTTACAATGTTTACATAAGCCAACTGCTCCCGGTTTTCTGCATCGATAACCCTGCCTCCAATTTGTCCGGAAACAATGGCATGTGCAAATAGCATCAAAAAAGAAACAAAAACATGAGGCCTTAAGCGATAATAGGCGATATTGATAATTTTGATAAGACTATTCATTAACAGGTACCAATTTCAAAACCATGCCAGGTTTTTCAATGGCAACATGCAAATATCCGTCCGGACTGAGTTTTACATCCCTGACCCGACCGGAATTTTCAAGCAACCTTTCCTGATGGACGATTTTATCATCTTCAATAACACAGCGGGCCACATACTTAAAGCGCAATGAACCGACCATTAAATCACCTTTCCAGCCCGGATACCTGTCGCCTTCTATAAAATCCATGCCGCATGGGGCGATGGAGGGAGTCCAATAAATGACCGGTTGTTCCATCCCCGCTTTGGCTGTATCATCCGTGAATTTTGTGCCATTATAATTAATGCCAAAGGAAATAACAGGCCATCCATAATTATCTCCTTTTCTGATAATATTCACTTCATCCCCGCCTTTGGGGCCATGTTCGTGAGTCCAGATATCTCCGGTGAGGGGATTTAAAGAAACCCCCTGGGGATTTCGATGTCCATAACTAAATATGGTTGGCATGGCACCGGATTTATTCACAAATGGATTGGAAGGCGGTATTGAACCATCATCATAAGTCCGGTGAATTTTCCCACTATGATTGTCCAGTGATTGGGGTAATTTATCCCTTCTTCCCCTGTCACCTACTGAAAAATACATATAACCTTCTTCATCAAATTCAATGCGGCTTCCAAAATGCCGTCCACTCCTTAATGCCGGTTCAGCTTTAAATATTATTTCATTGTCCACAAATTTGTTGCCTTCAAGTCTTGCCCGCACAATGGCCGTATTGCCTACATTTCTGCCGGCCCCTTTTTCCTGGTAGGAATAAGATATATATATCCAGCCATTTTCTTTATAGTCGGGATGAAGCTCAATATCCATCATTCCGCCTTGTCCGTGTGGTATGACTTTCGGACTGTTTTCAATGGCGCCAACAATCTGACCGTCTGAATACCTGTAGATTTTTCCTGCCCTCTCTGTAAAAATAATGTCACCATTGGGAAGCCAGGTCATTCCCCAAATAATGTTAAATCCCCTGATGATTGTATCAACCCTGAAGTCCTGAGCTTCACTATGCACTATCCCGGATAATGATGTTTTTTCACCGGTATTTATTTCTCTCTCTCCTTCTATCACCAGGGTCATAAAATCGACCAGTTCTTCAATCTCTTCGTCTTCAAAAGTTCTTCTGAAAGCCGGCATGCCAAATTCTTGTATGCCATCTTTGATGTCACCAAAGACCTTC
Organism: uncultured Bacteroidales bacterium; assembly: GCA_964346235.1. GTDB lineage: Bacteria > Bacteroidota > Bacteroidia > Bacteroidales > CAYFUP01 > CAYFUP01. Next base: position 38,496 of record CAYFUP010000003.1, read on the forward strand.
TGATGGCTTTCATCTGACAACCAGTTTTTTTCAGCAAATTCTTCCACCTGCCATCCGTGACAACCGGCGCAATAGTTGTTATAATTACGGAGGGCCCGATTAAATGCGTCATCCGAAACGTTTACTTTTGTGGTTAAATAATCATTTACCTGGGGGGTGTTATCTTCGGGGAGGTTTTTACAAAATGCGAATGATATTACTAAAGAGGGTACAAACGCAAACATCAATAATTTTTGTAGCTTTGAATGGTTCATGGCGGTATTGTTTTAGATTTCTGTAAAACTAAAAAAAAGACCTGAATTTTTTTATTATTATTCTCTATTTATATTAATTATAAACTTAAATTTATTAATTTTCTTCCAATTATGATTAATTTTGTAAATAAACTTTATATATGTTAATATTTGCATTTATTATTTTATAACATATTTTAATTAACATATTGTAATGTTTTGTTCTTATTTCTGTAAAATTTTGAATAACCACTTATGAATATTAATTAAAAAAAGGATAACCATGAAAAGAAGAAACTTTCTTAAAACGTCAGCAACGGCTGGACTGGCGACATCATTTGCCTTTTCTGCCGGAAGATTGGGGTACGCAGCCGGACAAGGAACAGCAGCAGATAGCCCACATGATCTGGTAGCGATCAGAGGCGGAGAGCCGGATGTTATGTTTGATCAGGCCATTGATGCTTATGGTGGCATGGGCAGATTCATCAAACAGGGACAGACCGTGGTCGTCAAACCAAATATCGGATGGGATGCCACTCCGGAGCGTGGAGCCAATGCGCATCCAAAACTGGTCAAGAGGGTCATCGAGCATTGTTATAATGCCGGGGCAAAAACCGTTTATGTATTCGATCATACCTGCAATAACTGGATAAAATGTTATAAAAACAGCGGTATTGAAGAAGCAGCCAAGGATGCCGGTGCCAAGGTTGTACCCGGAAATTCGGAATCCAATTACCAGCATGTTCACATTAAAGATGAAGGCATCATCCAGGAAGCCCAGGTGCATGAGCTGATGCTTGAAACCGATGTTTTTATTAATCTTCCTATTCTCAAACATCACGGTGGGGCAAAATTAACCATCGCGATGAAAAACTTAATGGGCATTGTATGGGACAGGCAGTACTGGCATAAGAACGGCCTGCATCAGGCCATTGCTGAGTTTTCCAGCTGGCGCAAACCAGATTTGAATATAGTTGATGCTTATTATGTCATGAAAAAGAATGGTCCAAAGGGAGTATCTGTGGCAGATGTCACCAGAATGAAATATCAGGTTTTATCCACAGACATGGTGGCTGCTGATGCCGCCTCAACAAAAATATTCGGTATGGATCCGGCTGATATACCCTATATTCAAAAGGCTCATGAGCTTAATGTCGGCAATAAAAACCTTGATGAATTAAATATTAAAAGAATTGCAGTATAATCTGATCTAACGTTTTTTAATGAAACCTCCGTGATTTAACGTTAATTACTTACGCGCATGATCAAGTAGGAGTTTCCATCTGACCTTATAAAAAACAATCTTGAACAGATGAATTATAAAGTATTAAAGCGCACTCGTGTCATTATCGGAATTATTTTTCTCATTTCTCTCACTGCGCTGTTTATTGATTTCAGAGACCTGATACCGGAAGATTTTATGAAAGGGGCAACTTTCCTTCAGTTTGTCCCTTCCTTTCTTAAATTCATTACTTTATTCGGGGTATTAGGGATTGGCTTTTTCATTGTGTTATTGTTAACATTTTTGGTGGGAAGGGTATATTGTTCATTTATTTGTCCCCTGGGAATTTTGCAGGATATCTTCGTTAATATCAGCCTTAGGTTTAAATCAAAGAAGAAAAAACGTTTTCATTATAAGAAACCTTTAAATTGGGTAAGGTATCCCATCCTGGTGATCACCATTATTTCCTTCTTATTCGGAAGCATATTTTTAATAAACTGGCTGGATCCTTACAGTACTTTTGGCCGGTTTTCCACCTATTTTTTTAAACCTTTGGTTGTTGCCATTAACAATGGTCTTTCAGGATTCCTGAAGAATTTTGATATCTATTCGCTATACCCGGTTCATCCAAAAGGCTTAACATGGCAATTGTATATTTTTCCTTCTTTGCTGTTTGGACTAATTCTATACTTTACCATTTTTCGCGGACGACTTTATTGTAATACAGTTTGTCCGGTTGGCGCCCTTTTGGGTTTTTTCTCCAGGTTTTCCATATATAAATTAGGCATCAATAAAAGTACCTGCATCAATTGTGGCAAATGCGAATTTGTTTGTAAATCAGAATGTGTTGATTTCAGGGAACACCATATTGATATGACAAGATGTGTAAGTTGTTTTAACTGTCTTTCTTCCTGTCCGACAGATGC
>CAYFUP010000003.1:40976-47420 GCA_964346235.1 uncultured Bacteroidales bacterium
GGTTAACCTGAATAAAAGACGTTTTATTGCCGGTTCGGTGGCTTATATAGCCGGAATGACTGGGATAGCGGCATTGGCCTCATCCGATGAAACGGTGAATGAAGAGGATCTCAAACCTGCTCAGCGGGATGTTCCGGTTTCCCCGCCAGGTTCGTTCAGCATTGATAATTTTACATCGGCTTGCACCGCCTGCACTTTGTGCGTAAGTGCCTGTCCAACCCATGTGTTGCAACCCTCTTTTCTTGAATACGGATTATTAGGCATTATGCAGCCCAGGATGGATTATATCGCCGGTTATTGTAATTTTGATTGCACGAAATGCAGTGAAGTATGTCCTACCGGAGCCATCTCTCCTATTGAACTCAAGAAAAAGAAAACCACACAGCTGGGAATAGCCAAATTTGTCAAGCAAAACTGTGTTGTGGAAACCGAAGGAACGGATTGCGGTGCTTGTGCGGAACATTGCCCTACCAAAGCAGTAAGAATGGTCCCATATATGAACAACATTTCAATCCCGAAGGTCACCGATGATTTATGTATTGGATGCGGGGCCTGCGAATATGCCTGTCCGCTTGAACCAAAGTATAAGGCAATTTATGTGAATGGCAATGAAGTTCATCAGAAAGCCACCGAACCGGAGATTGAGGAGATCACAGAACCAAAAGAACCTGAAGAAGGAGCTTCCGAAGAATTTCCGTTTTAAGCATTGGTGTTATTATTATCCTTTTTGACATTATTAAAAAGATATATTTTGATCCAATGATAATGGATTTGAATTGAGTCTATTTGGAATTTTTTATACGAATGGGTTTCATCATTCAAGATAATGATTTGTATGCTGTAAGATAAGGTTAAATATCTTTCAGTAAGCTATTGGCATCACTGTCCTGGATATTTTCTTTTAGTTTTTCCAGTCTGGATTTAATCTGCTGATAGGTTTCATCTTCTTTAATGGTAATTTGATCACTGCCCTTTTTTTCAATTCGCTCCAGTACAAAACTGATGGACATTTTGTTGATATCGATGGCAGGAAGATAATAGGTTTCATTCTTGCCATCTGTATCTGCCTCCATAATCAACTGACATTTGACAAGCTCATTGAGTAACTCCCTAACCATGCGAATCGGAACTTCCAGCATGATAGATAAATCCGGTGCTTTCAAAGGCATCTTTCCATGGGCGAATTGTTTAACCATTTTATTCACAAGGAGTAAAGCAATCAATTTGCGGTAAGAAGGACTGATGTTCTTCAAATCATATTCAAATTCATGGTAATCTGCATTCTGACTGGAATAGGAGAGTTCTGCCCCGAATAATATAATGATCCAGCTTATCTGTATCCAAATTAAAAACAAAGGAAAAGCGGCAAATCCTCCATAAAGGGCGCTTATTCGTGATACCCCTATTTGCATTTCAATGAACAAATATTGCGTCAACTGAAAAATTATTCCTGAAAACAATCCGGCAATGATGGCCGATCGGAATTTTACCCGTGTGTTTGGCATGATGGTATAAAACAGGGAAAATAATAGCGAGATGATGGCATAAGGCATTAATGTAATCAGAAAAGTAAAGAAAGGATTGATGAAATTCATAAATTCACTGCTCCATATGAGATCTCTTACCTGGGAAACAATGTAAACGGAGGCACTACCGGAAAAAATGACCAGGGTAGGAGCAATGATGATTAAGGTAAAATAATCGGTAAATTTTCTGATAATGCTCCTGGGTTTTTTTATTTGCCATATATGGTTAAACATGTTTTCTATGTCATTCATCACCTTCATGACGGCAATAATTAGCACAAAAATGGCAATTCCTGCAATGAAGCCGGCCTTGGTATTTTCAAGCAGGCTTTCGGCTATTTCTATCAACCAGTTGGCCACTTCCTGCTGAGCAGCCAGGTTGTTTTTAATTGTCATGGTGAGGTTTTCCTTGAATCCAAATCCCTGAGCCAGGCCAAATGCTATGGCTATAAAAGGTATGATGGACAATAAAGTATATAAGGTTAGCGCAGAAGCCCTTAACTGAATCCGGTCTTCACCAAATCCTCGAACAGCCAATAACACAACCCTAAGGAATTTTATAATGGTTGCTTTCCATTTAGGCAGCTGGCTGACCGGAATTCGCCAAATTTCATATTTTAAATATTTGAACCATTTTCTTGACGAGGAAATCCCACCCATACCAAATTTCTTTATTCAGAATAAGATATTATTTTTGCCGGCAAGTTTAAAGAAAAAATATGTAAAACTAATGTTCAAATCATAAAAAAGGTGACATGGACATACGAATATTTCAGCTCATTGAGGGGGCACGCAAAGCCAGGGGGTTAGCAATCATTATCGATGTTTTCCGCGCGTTTTCTGTGGATTGCTATTTATTTCAAAACGGGGCGGCTAAAATTATTCCTGTAGGCCATATTGAAGATGCATACAGGCTGAAAGAAAAAAATCCCGGATATATTCTGATGGGGGAAAGAAATGAAACCATTCAGCCTGGTTTTGATTTTGGAAATTCGCCTACGCAAATCATGGATGTTGATTTCACCGGGAAGACCATTGTGCAATCGACCAGTGCCGGTACCCAGGGAATCGTCAATGCGGCAGGGGCTGATGAAATCATTACCGGCAGCTTTGTCAATGCATCCGCCATCATCCGGTATATTCTGCAACAAAGACCGGAAAAGGTATCTTTGGTGGCCATGGGATATGCCGGGCATACTCCCTCTGATGAGGACATCATGATGGCTGAATACATTAAACAATCCGTTGAAAAAGCGAACCTTCATTCCGGAAAAAACCGATTCAGCCTGCATCCAGAGATATCGTTCATATATGACAATCAGCCATTCGATTTACAGCGCATGAAATCGTATTTGAGAAAAGGAAGCGGAAAAAGATTCTTTTTGCCTGAAAATCAGGAAAAATCACCGGAATCTGATTTTAACCTTTGTCTTACCCACGATGGAGTGGATTTTATCATTAAAGCCAATAAAGCAGGAGCGGGATTCGAGCTGGAAAAGATAAAAGTGTAGCGACAATAAAAAAAGCATCTACATGCTAAAATAGTATTAAAGTTTTCCCTGATAAACTTGTGGAGGTCTGACGGGCAAATCCGTCATAAATATACTTCTGTGTATTCAACTGTGTATTCAGAAGCGACATGAAAATTTTAATTTTGGCCTGAAACCTTTGTGAATGATGGAGGAGTTGAACTTCTTATATTCCACAATTTCTCCGTCGATTTATTGAAAAACTTTTGTGAACCATGGAGGAGTCGAACCCCCAACCTTCTGATCCGTAGTCAGACGCTCTATCCAATTGAGCTAATGGTCCGTCAGGATTTGCAAAAATAAAGAAAAAAAGGCTTATATTAAAAGTTATTTCTGTTATATTTCCAGATCCTTTGTAAGGGCAATGGCGGCTATGGTTCCATCTGCAACAGCGGTTGTTATCTGCCGGTATTTTTTACTTCTTACATCCCCAATGGCATAGATTCCTTCAAGATTGGTATGCATATCTTCATCGGTTTTTAGGTATCCCCATTGATCTGTTTCAATGGAATCCCCCAGTAATTCAGTATTGGGATCCATCCCAATGAAGATGAAAACGCCGTCTGAAATCAGAGAATGGGTTTTATTGTCTTTGAGGTGTTCATAAGTTATTTTGATCTTATCCCCCAGTTGTTCAAATGCCCTGGGTTCTGAACCAAACAGGAAGTCAATTTTAGGATTGGCATGGGCTTTATCCCGTGCCTCTTTATTGGCGGTTAGCTCATCAAATTGATGAATGATGGTCATTTTGGAGACAAACTTGGATATAAATTCTGACTCTTCAACCGCCGTGTTGCCGCCGCCTATAATAACTACTTCTTTGTCATTAAAATACTTGGCATCACAAGTAGCGCAATAGGATATTCCTTTGCCTTTTAGTTCTTTTTCTCCCGGAATATTCAATAGCCTTGGAGAAGCACCTGTGGCAATGATGATTTTTTTGGCTTGAATGGTTTCGTTTTCATCGATCAGGATCTGTTTGTTTTGTAAATCCACTTTGGCCACATCAACGGCTACCTTATAGCTGGTGCCACAGTTTTTGGTTTGCTCGCTCATGTAATGGGAGAGCATGAATCCCGGCTGGGGCTCAACGAAACCGGGATAATTGGATACTTGATGAGTCGTGGATACCTGTCCACCAGGCAGGTTAATATCTACAAGTACTGTATTGATTTTTGCCTGACAAAGGTAAAGGCCGCATGCGAGTCCGCCCGGTCCTCCACCCAATATGGCCACATCACATTGCGTCACGACAGGAGTTTTTTTTGCTTTGATTTTTTCTACTGCTTCTTTTGATAGCAATGAATCAAGGTTGCCTGTCAGTTCCGATTTTTTGATTCCTCCGCTAAGGGCATCCCCAACTTGTTTTCCTTTATCGTAAAAAAGAACGGTTGGAGATCCTTTTACACCAAGCGATTCGGCCAGTTCCCTGTTCTTTTGCCGGAAAATTTTAACAAATTTTACATGGCCGCCATACAGCTCTTCCATGGCTTCGTATTTTGGTGCCAATGCTTCACAAGGGGGACATTCTGTGGAATAAAAATCGACGGCGACTTTATCGTGTGAATGGATAACTTCTTCAAATTCTTTTGATGTAATTTCTTTCACGAGAATATAATTTAGTTAAACATCATTGAAAATAATAGTTGGTTCCCAATTCAAGTAATTCTTTTACCGGTCTGCAGTCCGGAGCGTTTATCTGTCCGTGGTTGTTTTTAGCCACGGAACCGCACCCTCCGCCGCAAGCCAATTGCAAATGGCAGGATTTGCATTTCTCTATATTCAGAACATCCCTTTCTTCCCAATCTGAAATCTTGTCTTCATTCAGGCTTACCTCGGGATAAAAAGTTCCCAGGGATTCATCCTTTTTTCCCACTGTTGCGGTACAGGAGTATATGTGCCCTGTGTAATCAAAAGCCCACTCGGTCTTGGTACCCGGACAGGCATCGAAGAGCGGGTCCGGCAATGTTCCGTTCTCCGATAAAAACCGGCTCACTGAAAAAGCAGGTTTATGAAAATCTTCTATGTGCGGATATTTCTTTAGCAATGCATAAACTTCCTTCCATAGTCCGATTCGGCTGAATAGCTTTGCTGAATTCTGACTGCAGGTATGCAATTCGTAATTTCTTCCCAGCTGGGTCTTAAACAGCGGATTACCGGTCCATCCTTTATTGATGGCATAACGGGCCAAATGGGGAAGGTTGTTAATGTTTTCCTTATCTACCACCACCCGTAAATTAACGGGTATTTTCCTTTCCAGTGCCTGGTCAATTCCCTGAACGATTTCATTAAAAGTTTCTTGACCGTTATTCAGTTTTCTTCGTTGGTTATGTACTTCATCAGTGCCATCAAGGGTAACCTGAATTTCTCTTATCCTGGCTTTTTGCAATATGTCCAGGTACTCATTTAGCAGATAACCATTGGTAACGACCGCCAGTTCCAGATCGTTCTCGCGGCATTTTTCCGAGAACCTGGCAATTACTTCCTTGTTTCTGGTTCCCGGCAGCAAAGGTTCGCCCCCAAACAGGGTAATGTATTTTCGGCGGTTTCCAAATTGGTGTTTCAGATAATCGAAAAATGCAGGGATAATTTCTGTCTGCTTTTCAATGACCGGCCTGGAATATTCCTGCTGGTAGCAATATGAACAGGAAAAATTACAATGATAGGCAGGTACGTAAAAAACCTGAATTTCTTCTTTATCCCGGTTATCCAGAAAGTCCATATAAGCTTTCCGGTAGAGCCGGTTTTCCTCTCCGGTTTCGCTCCAATATCCTTTTTCCTTAAAGGTCTCCGACAGCTCATGGTTTGTGTTGACCGCCAGCAAGGCTTCATATTCAGGTATTTCCAGTATATCAGCATGACCGGTCAGCAGATTATAAACAAAGTACTGGCGGTTTTCCGTTTGGGAAATAATGTTATGGGCTGATAAGTTCATACGAGAGAAATATTAAATTAAACCATTGAATTTCAAACATATAATCAATTCTATAACTAACTTATATGTTTCAAACCGTATGGAACCCTCATGTTTGCCTCATATCCTTGTTATGCACGATAGTGAATGAGGGGTTCATAAAACAGGTTTTCGGTCCATCCAGGAATGATATTAATCATGACAACCGGCTACGGTATTTGATTGCTTGGCACAACATTGGGCTGTTTTTTTCTTTTTTGGCTGCTTTTTTTCAGTCAGTGTTCGCATATTGGTTTATTTGTTTTTTAATGTAATGATAAATTAAAAAAATTGTTTATATATTTATGGGATAAGTGAGATGTTGCTTTTTTCTTATTTGTTTCATATGTTCAAATTTAATTTTTCAATGGCCATATGGAACCTCCATTTTGATCATGCGCGTATGTGATTAACACTTAATCATGGAGGTTTCATC
>CAYFUP010000004.1:0-38627 GCA_964346235.1 uncultured Bacteroidales bacterium
GGTTTCAAAGTACCTTTCCCTTTCCGCAGGGAACCTTGCCTGGTGGGAATGGGACTTTGAAACCGGCCGGGTGCATTCCAACGAAAACAAAGTGACCATGCTGGGCTATACCATAGCGGATTTTCAGGATGCCACCTATCATTCCTTTACCAACCTGGTGCATCCCGATGATTATGAAAGGGTCATGCAAGCCATGCGGGATCATTTGGAGGGTAAGAAAGAGCTTTATGAGGTGGAATACCGGATAAAAAAGAAAGATGGAACTTATATCTGGTTCTATGACAGGGGTTCTGTCACTGAAAAAGATGAAAACGGAAAACCGTTAAAAGTAAAAGGCATTGTATTCGATAATACGGAACGGCATGAAGCAATAGAAAAATTGAAAGCAAAAGAGGAAGAATTAAGGGAGGCCAATGCGGCTAAAAATTATTTCTTTTCAATTATCTCTCATGACTTAAGAGGACCCATCGGTTCCATCCTGCAGCTATCAGAGCTTTTTTATCAGCAATATGAAGAACTGGAGGATGATAGAAAAAAAACATTCATTGAAAACATTTATAAATCCACCCGTGCCAGTTATGAGCTTCTGGAAAACCTGCTTGAATGGTCGCGTCTTCAAAGAAATATGATAGAATTCTTCCCCGAAAATCTGTCTATTAAATATATCGTGGATGAAATAAAAAGTTTATTTTATTCTCAGCTGAATGAAAAAAACATCACTATTGAAAACCATATACCCGATCAGATTAAGATCAGGGCAGATATCAATATGATTAAAACCATATTGCGTAATTTGATTTCCAATGCCATAAAATATTCCGAAAAAAACAGCAGCATTATCATTTCTGCACAACTTAATAATGGTGAAGCAGAAATGGCTGTGACGGATCATGGAATTGGCATGGACAAAGCCAAAATCCTTGAATTAATTAATCAGGATAAACAACATATCCAGGAAGGAACGAAAGGAGAAAAAGGGACCGGCATCGGCCTGCAACTCTGTAAAGCCTTTGTTGCGCAAAACGGGGGCAAAATATGGGCCGAAAGTGAACTGGGCAAAGGCAGTACTTTCAAATTTACACTACCTAAGGCGGAATCGTAAATATGATTAAAAGGATAATTGATTTTTCTGTCCGCAATAAGTTGTTAATCATCAAAGGAGCCTGTATGCGACTCAGGCATGTTATGATAATGGCCCTCGTTGCCTCGCTGGGCTTTTTGCCCATGAACTTTTCCGCTTCTGAAGGAGCGGAAGTTCAAAGGCCCCTCGCTACAGTAGTCATCGGTGGACTAATCACATCCGCCCTGCTGACCATGATTATACTGCCTATTTTATATGAATTATTGAACCTGAGGTATCAACTAAAAGTAAGTAAAAGAACCATTTCCATCTCCATGTGCCTGCTTTTTATTGCTGCCTTCCCGTTCAAAGGATTCACCCAGGATAATACTTCCACCGGTTTTAAAATGCTGACCTATGCGTTGGCTGAAAAATACACCCGCCAAAATCATCCCGCATTTAAGAACAGTGAATTAAAGATTCAGGCCGCAGAAGCTCAAAAAAAGGGAATTTTGGATTTTAAACCTACTGTATTCAGCTATCAATACGGCCAAATAAATTCCGATGCCCTGGATTACAATTTTGAAATTAATCAGAACTTTGGTTCTATTTTAACGCATATCCGGAAAAGAGAATATGTAAACCATGAGATAAGCCGCACTAAAGTGCAGGTTCAAATAATGCAGAATAAGGTATTGGCCGGTCTGAAAGCAGCTTATTATGAATGGCTATATACGTTTTTCCGTATGGAAATCCTGAAAAGACAAAGCGAATTGTATGAAGATTTTGAACGCATTGCTGCACTAAAATATGAATACGGTGAGGCGAACCTGATCCGGAAATCTCTTGCCGCCACCAAAGTAGCCGAAGCAAGAAGCAACTACCTGGATGCAGTTAACAAAAATAAGCTGATTTCAAATGAATTGCATAAATATATCATGAAAGAGGAGGACTTTATTCCACCTTATGATTCGCTGCCTCAACTCAACTATGAGCCTTGGAGCCTTAAAAAAGATTCCGGAGGCCTGTATCTGGATCTTTATGAATATGAATACCGGGCAAAAAAAACCCAAAGAAAAATAGAAGAATCCCGCTATTTTCCCGAGATTTCTGCAGGGTATTTTAACCAGCAGATTGACGAAGTCCGCGGTTTCTCAGGTTGGCAGGCCGGATTATCCGTACCCTTATGGTTTTTTCCGCGAAAAGCTGCCGTCGAGGAAGCCAAACTGCATGAAGCCATGGCATTAAATGAATTAAACCATCAACAATATGCCTTGAACAAAACCATTCATAACCACCTGATCAAAATCGAACAACTGCAAAATCAGATCACTTACCTGCGGAACAATGCGTTAAAAAGTGCCGGTATATTAATGAACACTATCCGGTCTCAATATGAAAAAGAAAATATTGAATATTATGAATACCTGGAGGGCATGAATACAGCCAATGAAATTAAACTAAAATACCTGAAAGTCCTGAATGAATATAACCAGGAAGTTATAAAGCTCAACAGGTATTATTCCCGGTCTCCGGATTAATATGATCTTTAGATGAATATGTAACCAAAATTTTCAAACAATGAACCACCTCATATATCTTTTTATACCGGTATTCATTCTTCTGCATTCCTGCCAGAATGAAAACAAACCTGCAGGAAATCAGGATCTTCAAGAAGAAGAATCCGGTGCCCCGGATAATTCCGGCCATGCAACATTGAAGCTCACGCATAAGCAAATCAGTGAAGCGGAGATTAAAACAGGCCGGATACAAAAAAGATTAATAAAAGAAACCATCGCCTGTAATGGACTTCTTGAATCAAAACCGGAAGGCTGCGCCAAAATTTCGCCCATGATAGGAGGAATCCTTAAAGAAATCAGGTTTCAAAAAGGTGACGAAGTGGAGAAAGGACAGACCATGGCTGTTTTGGTTCACCCGGATTATATAACACTTCAGCAGGAATACCTGCAAACCAAATCAGAACGGAGCTATTATGAAAAAGCGTTTAAAAGACAGGGGGAACTAACCATAGAAAATGCCGCTTCCATCAAAACCATGCAGGAAGCCGAAAGGAATTACATGACCATGGATGCAAAACATAAGGCTTTGCATGCTCAATTAACCATGCTGGGCATTGATCCGGATCAAGTAAAACATGAAAACTTTATCTCATATATTGAATTAAAAGCCCCCATATCAGGTTATATTTCAGAGATTCAAGGTCATATCGGAGAATACCTCTCCATTGAACATGTCCTGGCTGAAATCATTGACAAATCCAAATTAAATGTCCGGCTCAATGTATATGAAAAAGACCTCGCAGAAATTAAAAAAGGGCAATCCTTAGTTTTTAGCCCCCTGAATCATGAATCCAAAAAATTCCATGGGGAGATCATTTCGGGGGGACTGAAGGTTTATCCTGATGAAAAAAAAGCGCATGTGCTGGCTGAATTCTCAGGCACTGACTTTTCTTTAATGCCCGGCATATATATCGAAGCGGAAATTATCACCCAACAGGATTCTGCTTACTCCCTTCCGGAATCTTGCATCATCGATAAAATTGACCGGCAATACATCTATGTAAAAAAGGATACTACCTTTTACCAAATTCCTGTTCAAACTGGTGCAGTCTATAACGGACGGGTTCCAATAATCACTCCGGTAAAAGAACTGTTGGAAAAAAACATTGTAACTGAAGGCACCTATTATATCAATGCCGAAATGGAAGCCGCTGACTAAAAAACCATTAAGCCCATAAACAGGCAGACTACTAACCTTTAGATCGCACCCCCAGAGACTATAGCACCCAGATCACCCCCATGGCCAAATATCACACAAATACCCCGTTTTACGGGTAAATCATCCGGTATATGCAACCAATAAGAAGCCCCTGGTCTCTGTCAATGAATTCATCATGAGGCCGAAGATAAATCAATACATACCTGTCCTGAAAATTCTTCATGAAAAACATATCTGAAAATTTTGCTGAACTTGTTTATATTTACATCATTAAAAAATAAATGGATGAATGAATCAGTTAGATAATAAGTAAAAACTGAATATAAATCAACATGGCATATGACATCTCAGGAAAATAATGAAAAGCGCGAATCGGAAAAACTAAAACAGTTAATTGAAAAGAACAACAACACCATCCGGATACTGGTGATTGTATTGATCTTATTGGTGATCGGAGGTGGTGTATTGGGTTATCTGTATTATTCCAAATCCCTGGAAGCGGAAAAAACACAAATTGAAAAACAGGAACTAATTAATCAATTCCAGAATTTATCGAGTGATTACGAGCAATTAAAGACGGAAAATGATACCATTAACCTTAAGCTTGTCAAGAGACAGGTAGAGATCCAGAAGCTTATCAATGAAATCAACCATATTAAAAGGACCAACGCCCAGATAATAAGCCGGTATAAAAGTGAATTAATCACCCTGCGGGATATCATGAAAAGCTACATCGTCCAGATTGATTCCCTCAACAGGAGAAACGAAATTTTAAGGGCTGAAAACCTGGAGGTTAAAACGAAATACGCCGCCACCATGCAGGAACTTGAAAAGGAAAAAGAAATCAAAGAAGACCTGTCGCAAAAAGTTGAAAAAGCCTCGGTACTGCAGGCAAAAAACATATATGCCATCGGCGTAAACAGCAGAGGCAAAGAAAAAGACAATATTAACCGCATTGAAAAGCTCAGGGTATGTTTTACCTTAATGGAAAACCCGACCACATCTCCGGGAAAGAAAGAAATCTATACCAGAATTGTCAGGCCCGACAGTGTTTTGCTGGCGCTTTCATCTGAAAACCTTTTTCAATACCAGGATCAAATGATCATATATTCTGCATCAAGGGTGGTGGAATATGAAAACAGGGATCTTGACGTTTGTATTTATTATGACAATACAGGTGATTTAATTGAAGGAACCTACACGGTTAATTTGTATGCCGAAGGCCATAAAATTGGAGCGACCGCCATGACATTGAATCAGGGAATAGGCTTTTTCTAGTCAGCAAACATTAGATATATATTATATGAACATCGGGATAATCATTGGCCGAATCGGAGGTGTGGACGGGGTTGCCCTGGAAACGGAAAAATGGATCGGAGTCCTTGAAAAAATGGGGCACGAGATCTATGTGGTTTCCGGTGAGTTTGAGAACTGGAACAGGGATCCTGAAAAAAGCACCCTGGTGGTAGAAATGTCGTTTTTCTCTCCAGAAGGATACTGGGAACAAAAAAAGTCATTTCTCAAACCTGATCAGGACATTCATGACCTGCAATATCATATCAATCTGTATTCCAAGGTGATCTATGAACGCTTGTTGAATTGGGTAAAGGACAAAAAGATCGAGTTGCTGATCTCAGAAAATGCCTCTGCCCTGCCGTTGCATCTGATTATGGGACTTGCCATAAAGAAGCTGGTTCTCAAAACCGGTCTCCCTACCATCGCCCATGATCATGATTTTGCATGGGAAAGGGGTAACCGGTACATTTCGCCTTACCAGGTAATCAATGATATTATCAAGGATGCATTCCCTTTAAGATTGCCCAATGTCATCCATGCTGTCATCAACACTCCGGCCCAACAAACCTTAAAAGACAGGTATAACCTTGATTCAATAATGGTGCCCAATGTCATGAACTTTGATATCCCCTATGGCATGAAAACCCAGGAGAACATGACCTTGCCGAAAGACATCGGCTGTCAGGATGATGACATCTTAATTTTCCAGGTCACGCGCATTGTGAAGCGAAAAGGCATTGAAACCGCTATAGAATTGATTGAAAAACTCCAGGATAAACGCATTAAACTAATTATCACAGGAGATAATAAGGACGAGACGGATAAAAACTATTATGATGAGCTTGTTGACCTGGCTCATAAGCTACATGTTCCGGATCAGGTGATTTTTGCCTCGGAGATAATAACAAACAAAGGTTATGACACAGCTTACCAGGTAAAATATTCTCTTTCCGATGCCTATGCCCATGCACAGGCAGCCACGTATTTCAGCTCCTATGAAGGATTTGGCAATGCTTTTGTGGAAGCGATCTTATCCAAAACCCCTATTTTTGTCAATAATTACAAACCGGTTTACTGGCCGGACATAGGCAGCAAAGGTTTTAAGACAGTGATGCTTGAGAATAATGTCATTACCCAAAAAGCGGTGGATGATGCGAAAGAAATCTTATACAACCGCGCCCTGAATAAAGAAATCGCCGAGTTCAATTTTGATCTGGGCAGGAAACACTTTTCCTATGATACCCTCCAAAATAAGCTGGAAGAAATCATTCAGAAAATCACCAGTAAATAATAAAAGACATAACGGTGGATGAGAAATTAAGTCTCTATTAACAGAAAGCCCCTGGCCATTCTCCAGGGGCTTTTATTGTATCAGGGCTATCAACAATCATTATTCCATGACTATCATTCTTCTTACATAGCTGCGGTCATCCGTTCGCAGTCGATAGAGATAGATGCCTTCTGTTACACGTTCTCCTTCTTCATCCATCCGGTTCCATTTGATGGTGTAATGACCGGGCACCATGCGTCTGTCTGCAAGGGTCTTGACCCTTTTACCCAATAAATCGATGATTTCAATCCTGACATTCCCTTCCCTGGCAATGGTGTAATTGATGAATGTTTCTTCAGCGAAAGGATTGGGATAGTTCTCACCGAGAAAAGCGGTCAGTCCACTTATCCCCGAAACGCCGGTCGAACCGGTACTGGCACGGATATTGACAACAGTAGTGGCAGATGGTTCAAAGGTGGTGGACGCATCTTCATTGACATAGGTAACAACGGCATCATCGATCCATTCCCCTGTATTCGGGTCATACACCTTGAATGCCAGATTATTTCCTGTCCTGTAGCCATCTAAATCTTCAGTAAACGGATCATCTTTTGATGCCGTAAAGGTTAAATAGTCAAATGTCCTGTTATATACCCCGGCTCCCACGCACCTTTCACCATCAAATACCGCTACTTCAGTTCCTGTAACGGCTTCCTGACCGTCCACCAGAAGTTCATTCACATATACATTCATATGATCGAGGCCATTGCCTGTCCATACTGTACTGAACCTGACCGGTGTCAAATCATTCTTTCGGATAATTCTGGTCGATTTATAGAAAGCACTGTCAATACTGATCTGCGAAGGTATCTGAACCTTAATCTTATATCCTTTGCCGGGCTGCAGGTTACCGATGTGGTTAACCCATCCGATCGGACTCACGGACTCAATGGAAGCTCCGGTTTCATCCTGTACCTTAACCAATATATCATTGTTTATCAGGTATGACAAGATTAATTCGGCACTTTGCGGCGTACTCACCGGATATCCCATGATGTTCCAGCCTTTTCTCAGGTTAATGTTGACCGGGAGATCAACAGGTTTCCCGGTCACTTCAAGTTCAGTATCGTTATCCACCCGTACCTTGTACCCTTCAGTAGATTTATGGAGATCGATGCCGTTCAGCCACTGGCCCATGATATATTCATAAGAATAGCCGCTCTCATCCTGTACTTTAACCAATGATTCATTGATGCGCAGGGGCGCAAACAATGAATCCATCAGCCTGGTATATGGATGAAGGTTTATACTCATGATGTTCCAGCCTTCAGCAAGGGCAATGCTTTGTTTGGCTTGGTCCACCAATAGTTCGGCTTTGGCATATCCATTGTCTGTATAAACCGTATTGCTGCCGGGTTTGTAAAGGATAATGACGGCGTCATATTCCTTGCCTTCACTGGCATCCCACACTTTTGCCGTGATGCTGTTTCCTTCGATGAATCCCTCTAATTCTCCGGTGCCTGCATCATCCATGGAAGCCGTCATAAACAGCGGTCCTAAAATAAATCTCCTCTTTATGAGGGATGCTGCCACCATGTTCTCTCCATCAAACAAGGCAATTTCATCATTGGGCTCAAGCGACGCTCCGAAGGCAATGGCTTTAAGGATTTCGAATTCCATAGGATTGTTGGGTTCCCCGCTCCAGATGATGTCGGTGAAATGAACCGGTCCCGGTGTTGGCAACACACTCACACTGACGGTATCTCTTGAAATGGTGCCATTCACATTATCCGTGACTGTCAGTACAAATCCATAGCTGACATTGGCGTCCGCCGGTTTGAAATAAGGTTGCAATGTGGTATCATCCATAAGGGCAATGCCATCCAGGCTTTCCCAGGCAAAACTGAAATTATCGCCTCCATAAGCATCTTCCGAAAGGCTGCCATCGAGGTAAACCGTTTCGTCCTGGTAAACTTCCTGGTCAGTTACGGCAAAAGATACCGGATATACCGTTTCTTCAAAGATGTTGATTTTATCAAGGGCCACACCTTCCCCTTCAAACTGGCCGTCGCTTCCAAAGTTAAACCTGAGTCTGACATTCGAAAGATCCGGTATTTCAATCAGGCTGTGATGAACAGTCTTCCAGCCTCCAGTCATGCCACTGAAATAATCCTGCCTGTTTCCCTGGTTATCTGTAAATGATTCATTATACCAGTCGTCATCCCGCAGACTTCCCAAAGTATGCCATGACATGCCGTTATCAACGGAATACTGAAGCGTCAGGCCGTCGCTGGCATCCGGAATATCGGTCCACATATCAAAGCTTATGGCCGGATTCTGAATAGAAGACAGATCGAGACATGGGCTCACCAACATGAAATTTGAATAAGGCGGATATAAGCCATAAATGCCGGTTACCCAGGCAAAATTGGTATCTTCGTAAATGACTTCACCTTGCGGGGTACCATATTCCCAGGATGATTCAATGCCTCCCTGCGCTGTCCAGTATCCTTCCCCTTCTTCAAAATCCTCAGCATACGGGAAGGTATTGATGACGGGACTATTATTGAAATATTCATAGTAGTAATCATTCATGGGATTCTCATCGGAAGGCAACGAAGTAAATACTGCTACATCATAATATGTGTATGATGAGAAGTCATAATCCGCAGTAGTGGTATATTCCAGTGTAGCTCCAGGGGCAATGGGGCCTGCCACCGTCTCTGTAATGGTATCGCTGTAATTGATGACGAATGTAATATCAAAACCAGACACTTCATTGAGTCCCTTATTGAATATGTCCACCACCATCGGCTCACTACCCAAATCACAATTGTTCATTTTTGAAGGACTAATCAATGCCACCGGCGCTACGTCATTTTCATAGGCACTTTCAAGGATGGTAAAGTCATCCATGGCAAAACCGTCTTCCCTGACGCTTCCATCGCTGTTAAAGATAAACCTGAACTTAACGTTCGACTGGCCACCCAGCTCAGGCAGAACAGCATATTCATGCCGCCAGTAAGGTTCATAAGTGCCCGTCCAGCCGTTTTCATTATCATACCAGCCATAATTTTCTTCATAGAGCTCTCCATCGCCATTCAATTCTCCATCTCCAATGAATTCTCCACCACCATCAAATTCTTCCATATTATTAACCATCTGCCATTGACCCCCGTTAACGGAATAAGCCAGTTTTACGCCATCGCAACATTCTTCTATATAATAAATCATTCCGAACTCAATAGCGGGTGAGATCAGACCGGTGAGGTCAAAGCACGGACTTTCAATGTATGAATGCTCATTATCATTATACGGACCGTTCGGGTTGGTTACCCAGGCATTCATCCCTGAATAGGCATTACTAATATTCGGAGTATTCGGTGTGCCTAACTGCCAGGATGAATTTTCTCCGCCAGCTATCCAGCCATTTTCTCCTGATTCAAAGTCTTCCGAATAAATGCCGGTATCCGGGAAAACTATCAACGGTTTATTGAGAAAATGTTCAAAGATGGTATCGTTAAACCTTCTTTGGTCGTTTCCGTAACTGGTGTAAACCATCAATTCATAATATCCGGACAATGAAAAGTCTGCCAGTCCGGTAAATTCATAATCCAGTACTTCACCCGGCTGCAACTCCTGTGCAATTGATTCTGTAACAGGACTGCCTCCACCGATCCGGTAAGAAACATCAAATCCGCTGGCAGCATTCAGTCCTTTGTTCTTAACAGACATCATTACAGGTTCGGCGCTGGTCAGCCCGCAATTGTTTCTGGGATTCGGATGATGAACAGCCACCGGTGCCAGATCGTACGGTTTTGCCGATTCATAGATGCTGATATCATCAAAAGCAAAACCCTCAAAACCACTAAATTCATAATAATCCATTTCCATGGAAGTAAACACCATCCTGAACTTCACATGATGTTCACCGCTCAGGGTTTCCAGGCTGTGACGGGCCAGAACCCATCTCGGATGATTCCCAGTCCAGCCATCGGCAGGTTCTTCCATAGAATAGACAGATATGATGTCATTGTTATACCAATTCATTCCTTCCCCTTTTCTACCCAGATACTCCCATTCTCCGTTATCGACGGAATATTGAATGGCGGCACCTTCTACAAAATCTGGCAAGTCCCTGAATATCTTAAGCTCGATGACCGGCAGTACAAGGTCGCTTAAATCAAAGGCGGGGCCTTCCACAAAGGCCACCTCACCTTTATTGTATTCTCCGCTGAGGTTGGTTACCCAGGCGTTATCACCGGAAGATGCCGTATTGATTACCTG
This sequence comes from uncultured Bacteroidales bacterium, assembly GCA_964346235.1. GTDB lineage: Bacteria > Bacteroidota > Bacteroidia > Bacteroidales > CAYFUP01 > CAYFUP01. The sequence goes on from CAYFUP010000004.1 coordinate 10,653, forward strand.
TCCGGAGGGCATCCCATGCTCCCACGAAGCATTTTTACCGTAAGTGTGCCAAAATGCTTTTCCGTTTTCGAAATCTTCCGAATAAGGATAATCCTGAATAACCGGTTTCCGGTAAACCATATAATCTTTAATGGTATCATTGTAACGGAGACTGTCATCAGGAGTATTTACCCAGACATTAAACCTGTAATCTCCGATGACTGACAGGTCAACCGGAATCTGATCCAGGAATACGGATTTAGTGCTTTGTGAAGGAATGCTGACGTTAAACTGCTGTATTCTCGGACTTGAGGTTTCGAGCTGATAACCAACGGAAAATGATTGAATGTCTTTTTCCCCTTCGTTGGCAATCCTGACTTCAAAAAATTCATTATTCGTGAGCATACTGCCTGACTGCGGTGAAAGGACAGAATGCAGCCTTAAATCATATTCAGGCAAGGTATAGATTTTGAAATCATCAAAACCAAATCCTTCCTCGGTATAGCCTCCATCACTCTCAAGCTTCAACCTGAACTTAACGATGGGTTCATTGGCCAGTTCTGGAGAGATGCGCATGGAATTCTGCCATCCTCCACTGTTCCCGGTCCAGCCAAGATAATTTACAAACCAGTTCCTCGTGCTGAGTCCCATTTCATTTTCCGTACCCAGGCTTTGCCAGCTATACCCCCCGTCAACGGAATACTCTAACATCACGCCATCACAACATGATTCCATTTCATAAATGGTATGCAATTCAATGACCGGGGCATTCATCAGTGAAAGATCAAAACAAGGGCTATATAAATATGAAAACTCATTGTCGTTATAATCCATGTTTAGTGCCGATACCCAGGCATTGGACCCCGATGACGCTTCACTGATATAATCATTGGCCGGCTGACCATATTGCCATGAGGGATTGTCACCTTCTACATGCCAACCGCCTTGTCCGTTTTCAAAGTCCTCCACAAACGGAGTGGCCGGTTCAACCAAATATACATCCTGGTTTTCAAACATATGTCTGAGGGTGTCATTCAGTTGCACAGAATCATTTTCCAGTGAAGTCCAGACCTTAAGATGATAGGTGCCCACAGTGGAAATATCCATCACCGAACCAAATGAAAACTCGAAGAAATCACCCGGATTAACAAGACCCAGATAATATTCTGTCACCGGCGGATTGTTGTTTAACTGATAGCTGATGGGGATGCTGTCTATCAGATTGTCTCCGAAGTTTTTGATATCAACCGTTACATAACCTGTATCTAATCCACAGTTGGTCAATGGCTCATAAATCTCAGTCACGCCCGCATCACTGGCTGATTTTTCATAAACCCTGAAGTTATCAAATGCAAATCCTTCATCATTATTATGGTTTTCATAAGAAGCGAAAAGAATTCTGAACTTGACAAGCGAGTCTCCTGCCAGCTCACTAATGCCCCTCACGGCAGTCCGCCATGGGGCATTTCCTGTCCAGGCATCCGAACCGTCTGAATTATAATATATGGCGTCACTGAAATCATCATACCAGTTATCAATAGCGCCTGCATGATCCAGGTAATACCAGTTCATGCCATCATCCGGTGAATACTGGACGATTGCTCCATCATCATAATAGTTATTATCACTGAAAATATCGACAGACAATACCGGGGATGCCAGTGATGAAAGGTCGAAGCAGGGACTTTCCACGTATGCTACTTCATTATCGGCATAAGGTCCGTCCAGGTTGGTCACCCAGGCCCTGTTGCCGTCAGAAGCATTTTTAATTTGATTTCCGTTGGGAACGCCAAGTTCCCATGATGTATAGAGTCCCTCAAACTTTGAGCTGGTCCAGTAACCCGGCCCGTCCTCGAAGCTTTCAACATATGGATAAGTGTTGATGGTGGGTTTGTTCAATACCTGATATACCAGGGTATCATTATCCCTTATGCCATCCGACGGATGATCCGTCCACACTTTTATGGTGTGCATGCCATCGGCCGACAAGTCAGCATTGGTGCCGAACAGGTGATTATATTCCACATCCCGGAACACAGTCTCTGAAACCGTTTCAATCACAGGGGTGTTATTATCCACCTGGTAACCAACGTCAAATCCGGTAGCTGCATTTCGGCCCAGACTACTTACTCCCACCTCTATCAACTGATTGTCAGGATAATCACAGGACTGTTTCGGCAAATATAAGGCGGTCAGGCTCACATCATAGGCAGGCTTATCATAAATGTAGAGATCATCAATGGCCGCGCCTTCTTTCTCAACCCCTCCGTCTGAATTAAATACGAAACGGAACCGAACATTGGGTTCCCCACTGAGGAAATCCAGGCTATGCAGCTTAGTCGCCCATCCTCCGGTATTTCCTGAGAATCCTTCGAAATTGTTATACCAGAAAGGATCGCTGTTATCTCCGGTTTTATACCAGTCCTCTCCATTATTCGTGGTGTACCAGAGGGAAAGATGATCACAGCATTCTTCTGTTCTGGTCCACAGACTAAAGCGTATTTGCGGTGAGACTGCGTTGGTAAAGTCGAAGCACTGGCTCTCGATATAAGAATCCTCGTCCGTATTATATTTTCCTGAGAGGTTGGTGGCCATGACATAACTGCCTTCAGCCGGTTGATTAATGACCAGTCCCCCGGGTATTCCCTGTTCCCATGAAGGCCTGTGCCCCCCTGTTGTCCAGAAATTGATGCCTTCAAAACCTTCTGAATACGGATTCAATGAATCAATGGCATAGGAAGGCTTGTTGGAAATGGGCATCATGATGAGGTTATCGGCAGGATTCAGGTCTCCTTCATAATCCACATGCACACCAAAATCATATTCCCTGAATATGGATAGATCGACCCTGTTGCTGAAGGTGTAATCTATCATTTCTCCCGGATACAGGGTATCACTGATGAACTCAGATGCAGTGACGGTATTAAAACTATCTCTGGAGAAGGCCAGGGTAATGTCAGTGGCCGGATTTTTACCTTTATTCACCAGTCCTACAACAACTTCTTCCGATGATGATAAACCGCATCCTGGCACAGGATTTAATATTCCGGTCAGGGAAATATCATCATCCAGCGCGCCTTCATATATCTGAAAATCATCAAAAGTAAATCCCTGCTGATTAACACTGTTGTCACTCTGCAGTTTAAACCTGAATTTAACACTGCTTTCACCGCCGAGGAAAGTGACAGGTTTTCTTATATTGATAACACCGTAAGAATTTCCTGACCACCCGTACTCGTTCCGGTAGCCTTGTTTTTCATCCGTATTCCCCTCGAAGTGCAATGGATGCCATGAGTTACCCCCATCACCGGAATATTGCAGCTCAACTCCGTCGCAGCATTCCTCCAGAATATAATCCATATTAAAATCTATCACCGGCACGACAATGGACGACAGGTTAAAACACGGACTCTCGACAAATGAATATTCTTCATCATTATAATAGCCGGTCAGGTTCGTTGACCATGAATAACTGCCATTGATGGCCCCATGATTGGGAGTACCAAGCATCCAGGAATTATTCTGACCATATGAGCTCCACGACTGATCCCCTTCAAAATCTTCAAAGTATGGCTGGGCATCCGTCACCAGTACGCTTTCAGTGTTGTACAATTCATGGTATAAATGATTGTTATCCGGATGGGCATCTTCCGGATGATAAACCTCCAGGTATATTTCATGGAAGCCCAGGGTTGAAATATCAGCCGGCTGACTAAAATCATAAATCGTGTTGGTATATGGAGCAAGGGTATCGGTAAAGACTTCAGTCACAGATGCATTTGAATCGATCTGATAAGTGATTTCAAAACCGGCTATCGGCTCATTGCCGTTGTTCTCAATTTCCACCGATATGACTTCGCTGCTTGTCAGTCCGCAACCCGCATCCGGAGAAATCAGCGAGATCAGTCCCACATCGTATGGGAATTCATCATTATACCAATCATAAATGACAGTATTGCTATCCATAATGGTGTACATTCTGTTTTCCCCTCCCGGGAACTCAGCCGTATTCCATTCACCGTTTATCCGGTATTTATATTCGATATAGGACCCTCTTGAAAGCTCGATGGTCGCTGAGTAGATGGAGTCCCCGTCAGGATCTTCCAGCATAATGGGATCGCTGCCCCAATTGGTGAATGTGCCGGCTAAATCGACAAAATCGCTACCCGGATCAAAACTGCCTGTTTGAGCCTGGTAGCTCATGTTTACTTCAAAAGTCACTTCAGCAGGTGGCATGCCTGTCAGGTTAAGGTCACCAATCATGGTCAGATCTTCCCAGTTTGAATTTGGATTGCTCCAGTTCATGGTAGCTTCCCTGGATGTCCCGTCATCATTATCATTCACCGAGACATCAAATCCCAGGGTGGTTCCGTTCATGACCGGTACATCGACTTCATTCAGCGAATACCAGGGCAGGCGTATCTCAAAAGTATAACCGTCAGCGCGGTTTGTCTGCGCGAATTCCACACCATCCCAGTTCACATTATGGCCGGTTAATTCATTCAGATCCCAGATGAAACGGTACTGCTTATTGTCAAACTCATCGGGAACTGCACCATATTTATTGTTAAACAAGTCAAAGAAAAGTTCTACATTGTCATTTTCCCATGGAGACTCATAGCCCGCACCGAGATTGTGTTTGGCTTCATCGTAGATATCCACCAGGATAACCAAGTGCTCATTATTCCACAGGGCTTTCCAGTAACCGGATAAATCGAGTGAATCCATGACCGCTCCGGCTTCAACCTTTGATATCATGTTGGCCGGAATGGTATCCCAAACCAGTTCGTCACTGAATCCATCGATGACTATGGTATCTTCCGTAAAGATGGCGTCAGCAGACTCGGGTATTTCTGGCCATACAGGTTCGAAACCGCCTTCGTAAACCAACTGGGTGATTTCTTCCTGGGTGAGCGCCCTGTTATAGAAACGCACATCATCAATTTCCCCGTCAAACATATCGGAGAAACCGTCCCAGGTACCCAGGTACAATTCTGATGGATGGCTATCCGGCACATAAGTTCCCGGAAACTCGCTATCGAGCATGTCATTCCAATAAAGCCTGAGGTTGCTGCCATCGGAGGTCACTGTGACCATTTGCCATTCATTTTCCATTATGGTGCCGGGATTTCCGGTAAACATGTGCTCATTCCCCTTATCCCATAATGAGAAATATATGGAATGGTCTATCACGGCAAACTGATAATTATGGCCGTTCGGTTCCCGTTCACCCAAAATGGTGTTCTGCCCTTCTGTTAATAAATTTGGCTTTATCCAGGCGCTTATGGTAAAATGGCTTGAATTGTTTATCAACTGGAGGTCATTGCCAATCAAGGTATAATCTCCAAATCCATTGTAATAGAAGGCTTTTTCGTCCATACCAAACCGGTCGGTGGCCAGGGTAGGTCCGAAAAGTGTTCCTGCGATGCCGGTGCCTGTAGCCTCAACAGCATCCCCGTCAAACGGGAAAAATGCGGTCAGCGACGGGTCATCGAGGATGGTATCAAGCATGACCGGATCAAAATTCACTGCACCGCCTCTGTAGGATCCGGCCCATACCGTGGTATCGCTGTCCATTAAGAGGGAATAGAAATAATGATCCGGGATTAATCCCGTTTCCTTGGAATATACCTGCCAGGTAGCTCCATTGTTTTTATATACATGAAATCCTCCTGCAAACCATACATTTCCAAGACTGTCCTGCTGTATGTCCTCTGCATACAAGTTTTCAATGTTGTTTATTTGTGTGGTTTCATGCCACGCTTCTCCGTCATAATGATAGAAATTATTGTTGGCAGCCATCCAAAGATTTCCACCGTCACCGGTAAAGATTTCGGAAGCATTAATGGGGTTTCCATGCAAAAACATTTCGTTCCATTTGCTGCCGTCAAATTCAACCATTCCATGGTCGGTGGCCACAAGAATATTTCCATTTACATTCTGAGCAATAGAGAGCACCACACTGCCCCTTCCAAGCTGATCATGGCCATATTGAATGAAACTGCTCCCATCATACTTCAGCACGCCAGCTCCGTTGTAGGAGCCAAACCAAAGATTGCCCGCATCATCCTCATAAGCACATTCATCATAAACCCCGGGTAAATCAATGATTGAGAAATTCGTTCCATCATATACGGTGGCCTGGGGCACACCGGCTGCCAGGAACCACAGATCGCCGTTGCCGACTTTTATGGATGCCCAGCTATAATCATAGGCCAGTCCGTTTTCTGTGGTATAGTGCGTCCAGTTGGTCCCGTCAAACCTGCTTATTCCCCGGAAGCCGGTGAACCAGATATCCCCGTTATCACCCTGAAGCATGGACCACACATTGTTTTCATTCAGTCCGCTGTTACAGGTATTATAGAAAGCATATCCGGGCTGAACCATGTAATCACCAAAAACTTCAATGTTCCTGATATAGTTATCATCCGGCATAAAACCATCCGAAGGAAGCCCGGCAAAGACTTCCAGCTTGAAGTTTCTTTTAAACTCCGTGGTATATAAATCCACTTTGGCTGAAAAAGTATAATGCAATGTATCAAACGGATTAAGCGTATCGCTGATAAATTCAATGGCTAATTCCTGATCATCCACAAACAAAGTTACATCATAATCAGCCACCGGTTCCAAGCCCTGGTTGGTAATGTCCACATGAACATTCTCGCTGTTCCCGGGATAACATTCAGAACCTTCATCAATTTGAACATTCGTGATACCGATGTTATATTGCGGTGCTCCTTCATATACCATAAAGTCATCAAAGGCAAATCCTTCGCTGACCGCTAGGTTATCTGTAGCGAAAGTAATCCTGAACATCACATAGGGTTTTCCTGCCATGGCTTTAATATGATGGGCCACATATGTCCAGTTCGAATCATAACCGCTCCAGCCGTCCCGGTAATTCCCAAAAGCACTTAAAGGCCCAAAATTTTCAATATCATACCAGTTGGTATCCTGTTCAAACCGTCCCACCGTGTACCAGGTTTGACCGGTATCAATGGATACCTGGAGGTTAGAAGCTCCTTCACCATAGTCAACCGCACTTTTCTTGTTGAATGAAACATAAGGCAAGGTCATGTTCGAAAGATCGAAGACAGGACTCATGACACAGGATTTTTCAAAATCACCGTGTGCTCCCGCCAGGTTGGTCACCCAGCAATTGCTGCCGGAGGCTGCAGCATCGACGGCCAATCCCGTTCCGGAGTCAGGCATGCCCCATTCCCAGGTAAGCGGTCCCTGTAAAGGCTGAGCACTCCAGAAACCCTCATCTGTCTCAAAATCTTCGGAATAAGGATAAGAAGAAATGATGGGTAAATGCAATATGTCTTGATAGAGTGTATCGTTCCATACATCTTCATCGTCGGGATGATCAATCCATGCTTTGATGTTATATTTCCCTTGCGAAGACAGATCCGCAGACTGAGCAAAGGAATATATAAAAGGTTCGGAGGGGTATAGGGTATCGGTGATGGTTTCGGTGACGATGCTGCCTCCATTGATCTGGTAATAAACGTCGATGCCATCCAATGGCAAAGCACCGGTATTTTCCAGCTCCAGTTCTACCGCTTCGCTGACACCCAGACCGGCCATTGTCTTTGGCGATAAAATCCGCCGGGCCGTTATATCATAAGGCAACTTATCATCATAAATATGATTGAGGGCGTTAAGTCCGTCGTGCAGCAGATGAGCCCTGTTTGGTCCATTCGTTCGTTCGTGATAAGCATCATCCCAGCTGCCGTTGATTCTAAATTTGTATTCAATGGTATTTCCTGCATGGAGACCATACAGGGTGGTACTGTATATGCTGTCTCCATCAAGATCATATAAGGTGTCAATGAAGTTTCCCCATTCATTAAAAGAACCGGCCACATCCACAAAATCTATAGCAGGATCCAGGGTACTGTCAATCAAAGGAACGCGCATGTCCACATTAAACTCCACATCTGCAGGAGGTCGCCCGCTGAGCTGTATGTCACCTACCCCTGACAAATCCAGCCAGTCAGAATTCGGATTGCTCCAGTTCATAACGGTTTCCCTTCCTGAGCCTTCATTATCGCTTAGCGCCACATCGAAACCCAGCACAAGACCGTTTGTCAGTTCAAAAAACACTTCATGCCTGAGGGCATCCCAGGGAATCTTGATTTCAAAAATATACCCGTCAGACTTATCAAGCTGACCAAATTCCACGCCATCCCAGATCGCATTAAAACTTTCCTGCTCGGTCAGGTTCCAGGAAAAACGGTATAGTATATTATCAATATCATCAGCAACGCCCCCTGTTTTATCGTTGTGCAAATCAAAGTACAACTCAACATTATCATTTTCCCAGGAAGTACCGGATCCTTCGCCATAGTTGAATTTAGTCTGATCCGTTACATCCACGAGGACGTAGAGGTTCTCAGTATCCCAGGTTGCTTTCCAAAATCCTGACAAATCAAGAGAATCATCAACAGTTCCCATTTGCAACTTATTGATAAAATTGCGTGGAATAGCATCCCAGGTGGCTTCAGAAGTATCACCGTCAATGGTCATTTGCTCGTTGGTGTACCAGATATCTGAAAAACCGGTTTGAGGAGGAACATAGGAAGTATCAATGTTTTCAATCACCAGTGGGGTACCGAACATATCATCATATCCTTCTTCAATGAGTGGAAAAACCGTATCCTGGGAAAATGCCCGCATGTTTTCACCGATAAAAGTGGGATCCGGGTCCCATGAAGCCAGGAAGGTTACATCCGGGTTTCCGTCCACCGGTATATAAGCAGGTACCCACATTGTATCGCCAAATGCAGGCACATTAAAGGGCACCTTGCCATCGGGACGGTGCGGAAAGGCAACGTATCCATCTGCGTTGATGTCCCAGTTGCCGTACCAAAACAGCAAATATGCCTGAGTACTGGTCGTATCGGATTTTTCAGGATAAGTTATTTCAACATCAATAACATGCTCGGCACCGGTTTGAAATTCGCTCCAATCCGCTATGGGCATTTCATCATTGAACCAAAAATACAATGAATCGGAAGGCGTTTCAATGATATGGGCCCGGTTATCTCCGCTGGGAAAATCATGTGGTTCACTCCAGCTTCCGTTCATACGGGCTTTAAATTCCACAGAGTCGCCAATCGCCAGACCTTCCAGGGAATACTCATAAATCCCGTTGCTGTCGGGGTCCTCCATAGGAGGAAGGGCAAGTTCATCCCATGTTTCAACAGAATTCGGCAAATCCACATAATCAACTTCCGGATCAAATATACCCTGACTAATATAATAATTCATATCCACTGATATGTGCAAAATAGCGGTATCCGAAACCTGACTGTGAATGTTCAACCCAACTATTAACCCAATAAAAAGCAATGCTATTCTTTTCATGATTTATTATTTTATGATGTTTTTATTATTATATGCAATGATTTGAGAAGAATTTATGAGGGCATGATTGATTAATATATTGAAATACAATTTCATAAATAAAAAAGAAAAAAATTTTACCAACCTATAAATTTACAAATTTTTTTAGGATTTTTCAAAAGATTGTTTTTTTAAAAAAGCAAAATATAATATAAGCGCAGGCCGGGAAAAGCAAAATCCTTTGAAAATTTGCAGAGCTATGGGTACTCAGAAGAATTATACGAGGTCTAATCTTAGTTTTCTGAATGGTATGTCTGTCCGGATCGCAGTCTTATGCCGTGACGGACTAAATCGATGAAAGAATAATGATAATTTTTTCTTAGAAGGTATATCATGAAAGCCACAAAAATGATATTGGGCAATTGTTCCTGTCCAAGGGGAATAATCAGCAGGGAAAAAATAACGGCTCCAATCAGTCCGATTTTAACGAATATATCTTTACAGATGATAAGCAGGCCAATGGTTATTTGATAAAAAGCCACAGGAATAGTAAATGCGGGGATATTGTAATAAAAGAACTCCATCAGAAAATGCTTGTAGAAGGGGATAAAAGCCGTGTCTGCAAAATCCATGTATATGGATGGACTTACCATGGTAACTACAATGTTGGCTATGCCTCCTATTATATATATACATCCGAAAAAGAACCTTAACACATTCATGAATTATTTATCCTTTTTGTATTTACCATCTCTCTGTTATACTTAATGGTCCTGCAATAATAACATTGAATGTTGAAGTATCCATGAAATGTGCCTTAACATTTCGTTAATAATTGACGAAAATTGTTTAAAAATAAAACGTCAATACAAACATTTTATTAACAATGATTTTTATTAATCTCGTAATCAATGTTTTAATGCATTTAGCATGTTAATTTCTTAAAAGGAATATTTTTGCTTTTTTTAAATATTTTTAAAAGCAAGTGTGCATTAGTTTGAGGTGAGAAAAATTTTGTAGTAATTTAACTGCATGCTATCTAATTGATGGGTGATATATCCGGTGGAATAATTATGAAAAAAGTCTTCTCCGGCACTGTCTCTGAATGCGGTGACATAATATTGAACCGGCTGCAAATCGCGGAATAGGGCATACCCGTTTTCATCTGTGACGCTGCTTTCTATATGGTTTTTATTATCCAGCCAATCAGACCTGTTGCCAAAAAGGAATACATAACATGAATCCACGGTTGTTATGCTGTCGCTCAGAAATACCCGGAGGTAAAGATCCGTGGGTTGGATAATGGCCACTGAGGATGAAAGGCTGTCCACCAGCTTATTGTCCAGAAAACCTGTTAATGTCACTTTGTATTCCCCGGGATGATAATAAACGTGGTAAGCATGAATGCTGCCTGTATCTTCATCATCTCCGAAACTCCATGTAAAATCAAATAATCCGGTAGATTGGTTCACAAACCATACGGTATCAAATGTCCAGTACGTATTCGAATAATGCTTAAAATTTACTTCTAATGGGGAATTGTCTTCAATGTTCTGATGACAAGCAATAAAAAAAAGAGAAGCAATGAAAAACATGATGTTTATAACTTTCCCTTGGCCTGTATAATAGTTAAACCATGAGATAAAAGATTCTCCTGGCCGGGTCTTCTTCCAGGATGATTTGCCTGTACAATAGTTAAACCATGAGCCTTTCAAAAAAAGCCAGGCTAAAGCAGGGGTTCTTTTTGAAGCATTCTTAAAAGCCAACTTTTTGACATGAGCTGTTTTTAATGAATTTGGCCCTGATTTTATTGAAGCTTTATTAAAAGGCAGCCATGAGCTCTTCAAGGAAAACCCATCTGAAGCAACATTTTTTTTTGATCCTCGCTTAACCCGCAACCATGCACTTTTCATGGAAAACCCATCTGAAGCAGAATATCTTCTTGATACTCGCTTAAAAGGCAGCCATGAGCAATTCAATGTCTTTCGAAGGAATGCCCAGGGTATTGCCGATAAACAAGTTGGTAAGGATTCCTTTATAAACATATACCCCATGTCTGATGCCCACATCATCTTTAAGTAAATTTTTAATATCCCCATACTCTCCTAAATTGATGATTAAAGGAGCAAAAACGTTGCTTAAGGCAATGGAAGCCGTTCGCGCCAGTCGTGAAGGGATGTTGGGAATGCAATAATGAATCACCCCATATTTAACAAAATCCGGATTTTTATGGGTTCTGCATTCAGAAGTTTCCACACACCCTCCCTGATTAATGATGATATCCACAATCACCGATCCTTTCTTCATTTTTTGAACCATGCCATCGGACACACAGAACCTCGGCCCTTTTCCGGTATTTTGAACGGCTCCGATGACCACATCGGCAGAGGCCAATGATTTTTCCAGTACCCGTTTATGAAAAACCGATGTGAATAACCGCTGGCCTAAATTATTTTGAATCTTACGCAGTTTCACATTGGAGTTATCAAAAAGCTTTACCTGTGCTCCAAGCCCCAGAGCAGCCCTTGCGGCATATTCCCCGGCAGTATTGGCACCGAGGATGACGACCTCTGCCGGCGTAATGCCGGTAATCCCGCCAAGAAATACCCCTTTGCCCTTATGCGCATTGCTCAGGTATTCCGCTGCGATAAGAATCGATGCAGCACCGGATAACTCACTCATGGAACGGTCAATGGGATAATAGTCTCCGTCGTCTTTCAAGTTTTCAAAAGCAATGGCTGTCACTTTCTTCTCCATCAATTTCTTAATGAAGTGTTCCAGCTGATTATTAAAATGCAAGGAAGATATTAATACCTGGTCCCCTTTTAATAGTTCAACCTCTTCGAGTGTCGGAGGGGCCACTTTTAAGATGACATCGCACTGGTATATTTCCTTTTTGCTTTCTGCAATGATTCCCTCATATTCACTGTAATCTTTATCAGCATAACTTGCCGGAGCGCCGGCATTGCGTTCAATATATACTTCATGTTCCCGCTCTACCAGGGTTCCTGTTGATTCCGGTGTTAAGGCAACCCTGTTTTCAATATCATGATTTTCTTTTGGAACACCTATTTTAAGCTTTTTTTTATTCCTAACTGTTTCAAGCATTTCTTCCTGAGGCAGTAATCCCCCTTTTCTCAAAAAAGCAGGACTATTGATATTGTTTGGTTCTGTCATATTCTGATATATTTTATTGAAATTATCGACATGGTGATAAGAATGCGAAAGATATGTTCCGGATTAATGCATTATAATTTCCCTTACATCCTGATCTTTTCTTTCAATGGCAATGTTTTTTGCTTCAGGAGGTAATAAATGGGCAATGATTGCCGGCCATTCAATAAAGCAATAATTGCCGGAGTACAAGTATTCTTCAAAACCAATATCAAATATTTCTTCCACGCTGTTTATTCTGTAAAAATCAAAATGATATATCAATTCATTTTTAGCTGTACCGTATTCATAAACCAAAGAGAAAGTCGGACTGGTCACTTCATCCGTTACATGCAATGATTGACATATGGATTTGATAAGTGTTGTTTTCCCTGCACCCAATTCTCCATAAAAGGCAAATATTTTGGTGTTTTCAAAATGCGATATCATTTCATTGGCAACCTGGCTTAACTCGGATAATGACGTAACAGTAAATGAAAACATTCGATAAAATTAGTAATTTTTAGGGAGCTATTTAAATTATTTTGTGTTTTATTTACCGGGTGACAGCAGGATTAAAGGTATCAGCATTTCCTGCATGGATATTCCGCCATGCTGAAAAGTATTTTTGTAATAGTTAACATAATAATTGTAATTCTTAGGATATACAAAAAAATCATTGCCCTGGGCAAAAATAAACTTGGAGGTAACATGGGAAGAGGGAAGATGAATTTTCCCGGGTTCAGGCACCTCATATACCAGTTTTTTATTGTATTGAAGGTTTTTTCCCGTTTTATATCTTAAATTGGTTGATGTAAGCCTGTCCCCTACCACCTTCACCGGGTTGGTAACCCGGATGGTTCCATGATCGGTGGTCAGGATGATTTTTTTGTTTAAAGAAGACAATTCTTTCATTAAATCCAGCAAGGTTGAATGTTCAAACCATGAAACGGTGAGAGACCGGTAGGCTGATTCGTCATTGGCCAGTTCCCGGATCATTTCCCTGTCAGTCCTGGCATGAGACAGCTGGTCAACAAAATTGTAGATGATCACGGATAACTGATAATCCTTTATTTGTCCTATCGATTGTAATAACTTCTGACCATCGCCATGGTTCGGAATTTTCCTGAAAAAGAAATTGGTTTTCATCCCCATCCGGTTTAACTGATGCTTTAGCAAATCCGCTTCATATAAGTTTTTTCTTCCTTCTTCTTCATCATAAAGCCAGAATTCAGGATGCAACTGGTCAATTTCATGCGGCATTAAGCCGGAAAAAATGGCGTTTCTTGAATATTGGGTGGCGGTTGGCAATATACTGTAATACAGTCCGTCTTCATCAACCTTCAGGTATTGTTTAATGATGGGATAAATGGAACGCCACTGGTCCAGCCTGAGGTTATCAATGATGATTAGGACCACTTCCTCTTCTTTTTGAATCAGCGGCAGCACCTTACTTTTAACCACATTGGGTGAAAGCAAGGGTTTGTTATTGGTTTTGCTTCCAAACCAGTTTTCATAATTTCGTTTAATAAATTTCGAGAACTGGCTGTTGGCTTCCTGGTACTGATTGTTAAGGATTTCATTCATGCCCGGATCCTCTGAACTTCGAAGCTCAAACTCCCAATAAACCAGTTTTTTATAAATATCTATCCAGTCATTATAATCATTGGCTTCATTAATTTGCTGACCGATATTTCCAAATTCCATCTGATAATCGGCCATGGTCTTGCGGGTAACGAGTTGCCGGTTTTCCACCAGTTTCTTAATGTTTAACAAAACCTGATTGGGTTTTACGGGCTTTATGAGATAATCGGCAATTTTAGCTCCGACCGCCTCATCCATAATATTTTCCTCTTCGCTCTTGGTAATAATGACCACCGGCACCGCAGGGGCGATGCCCTTGATTTTGCCCAATGCCTCCAGACCGGTCATGCCAGGCATATTTTCATCAAGGAAAATGATGTCAAAACTGGTCTTAAGCACCAAATCAATAGCATCAAAGCCGTTATTGGCTGTCAGCACTTCATAACCTTTGCCTTCAAGAAATAAGATATGCGGTTTCAATAAGTCAATCTCATCGTCCACCCATAGTATTTTAACATTTTTCATTCGCAAAGATTTTTCAGCGCAATTTGATGACCATAATTAATGAAATGACAAAAAATTGATTTAGTTCAACGTATATTCTTTGTTAAAAAATTCAAGATAGTACCTAACTGATTTGTCCTCAATAAATTTACTGTAGTTATTGCTTGAAATCAGAAAGTACTGGTATTGCTCATCATCGAATGACTTAAGTACCTCCGGATCGTTTAACAATCTATTATAAAAAAGGTTTGCCTTTTCTACATTTTCAAAGGATTTAATGGCTAAGTTTTTGAAATCGCTGGTGAGGGGTTCATTTTCTATGTCAAAATCATCCAGGTTATAGTAATCAACGATGAAGCTGATGAAATTAAATCTTAGTTGGTTGATATCCACATCGTTTCTGACCACTATGACAAAGAAATGTTCCGCCCCGGGATCATAGGAATAAATGATTTCTTCCTCGGATTCCCCGGAATCTTCTTCACCGGAACCTGATTCCCCGTCTGATTCATCAGAAGACTTCATGGCCATAGCCACTTCCCTTTCTTCAATTTTGTTAATGATAGAATCGGCCATGGCTGATAACGCGTGATCCGAATAATTGGTTTTATATTCTGAAAGCAAATTTTTGAATATGCGGTTATTGGTCATTTTACCCCTGGCTACCACATTCAGAAACTCGAAATTCGGATATAGATAAGTGGATTTATATTTATCCGTGGCCGTTTGATGATGTTGTATTACTTCCTGGTAATTGCCCTGCATATAATCCATATAGGTCTGCATATAGAAATTTTCCCGCTCCCTTTCGGCTCTTGCCAGTTCTTCCAGGAAATTCGGGTTGGTAAGCAGTTTGGCGTAATTCGATTCAGGATATTCGGATACGATGCGATCTTTATATTGTTCGGCCATGTTCATATTGCCCTGCTTACGCGTTAACAAGTACAATTCATATAACCCAGGCAGCGTATTTATATTATCGGGAAAACGGGCAACAAGGTTTTCATAAGCATTAATGGCTTTTTCTGGGTTATCCAGCTTGTCCTGATAAATTTTTCCTGCGTTATAATAAGCTTCTGCCAGTCTCTGGTTCGAAGCTTCAAGTTTTTCCGGGGTCTTGGGTATGTTCTGTGTATAATATTTTGGATTGGTTTGACTGTATTGGTTTTTTATCACTTCCACGGAATCTTCCGATTCTTCGTTTGATTCATCCATGGCAAAAGATGACTGGAAGCTGCCGGATCTTTTGTTTTTCCTTCGCCAGTTATCCTCAAGTTTCCTTTTACCCCATTTTTTTTCAAATTCTGACTGTCCGTAACTAAGTGCAGAAGGGTTATAAAAATACCATTTCCCTGAAGAAGTGATGTTGTTTCTAAAATTCCGGTTGTTCTGATAACGGTAATTCCGGTTGTTGGCTGCCTGCTGTTGTTTTCTTTTTTCTTCTTCCCTGTATTGGGCAATCAGGTTGTTGACTAGTTTCGTCTGATCCGCTTCAGACAATTGTGCGACCTGTTGCACACTATCTTCAAATTCAATGACATTCAGGTTTTGCACCAACTGATTGAGGTTCCGGGTATTGGTAAGGATTTCCTCATAATCCGGGAAATCATCATCGATAAATGAGGCGGTGCTGTCATAATAGGCTCCGGCTTTGCTGTAAGATTGCCGGTTAAAGTAAATATCAGCAAGCTTTAAATAGCTCATCACCTTTTGATTGTTATTGTCAACGCTTCTTGCTGCTGATCTCCGGTAATATTCGATGGCCTGGTTGATGTTGCCTTCTTTGTATTCAAGCTGCGCCAGGGCATAATATATTTGATCCTGGTAATCAATATTTTTATCATCCTTCAGCATTTTCAGAAGCTCTTTCTTGACCTCATCAGTATTTCCGCGACTGACATCCATCAGGGATGCCTGATTAATCTTTGCATTAAAAGCCATTTCATAAGGCGGATTATGTTTTACCACCTTTCCATATGCGATGGAAGCCTGGTGATAATTCTCTAATTCCTCATATACCTGGGCAAGTATATAGGTATATCTGACTTCCTTTTCTTTTTCCCTGCTCTCCTCTATGGCATTTTGGAGTTTAGGAACCGCTTCATTGTACATTTCCTGCTCCAGGTAGTAATAGGCATAAGCAGCATTATATTCCCCCTGCAGCCTGTCGGGAAACTCCCTTTCTTTTTCAATTTGACTGATGGTTACGGCAGCATCTTTTAAATCACCATTCTCTGCATAAGCACGCACCAACCAGACCAAGGCATCATATTTTTTTTCTTCGTACTCAAAATTGTTCACGATGTATTTGAAAGCTTCAATGGACTGGAGGTACCTTTGTAAGTAATAATGAGATTTACCGATTAAGATGTAGCAATCGTCAATCCATTTATTGTATTCTTCTTTGCGGTAAAATTCACGGCTTCTTTTTATCAATCCCCCCCTTTTCGGTCTCGATGTAATGGAATGAAGTTCAATTACTTTTGTAGATTTGTCGTTGGTGCGTTCCATATCGGAGGTGATGGTACCCGTCTGCTCAAATTCAGAAGCCTTGTAAACCGGCAATATGCGGGAGTAATTTTCCTCGAAGTTTTCCTCAATCTTTTCCTCCCCGCTTTTCATGCTTTGCATCCCGTTAAAAAATATGTTATAGTGGGAAGTCAGGTTATGATATCCCCTCGTAATCATGGTGTTTTTCTCGGTGGAGCAGGATAGTAAAATCAGGATGCTGAAAAAAACCGGAAAAATGAAATTTATCCTGTACCTGTTCATCAAATAATAATTTAATCCTTTATCTTTCTGCTAAAATAATAAAACTAACATCTCCAAAGAATATTTTATTATCAGCAAAAAAAAAGAAAAATTAAAATGATGCTGTTTATACGGAAACCACTTCCTTGATCTCAGGTATTTCCCGCTTCAAAGCCATTTCAATCCCGGCTTTCAGGGTCTGCATGCTAAATGGGCATCCGTTGCATGCCCCCATTAGCTTCACTTTAACAACATGATCGTCCGTATAATCAATCAGCTTAACATCTCCGCCGTCTGATTGCAGGTATGGTCTTAGTTTTTCCAGCGAAGCCCGAACCTTTTTTTTTAACTGTTCTGATGCCTTTTCCATAGGTGAGTATTTAAATGATAATGATATAAATATTTCTACGTCCCGAAATTCAATCATGCTTTCCAGGTTATTTTTGCCCTGGGCAGTTACACAAATTGGCTTTCCCGTTGGACTGTCTTAACTTTTTATTTCCACTTTCCTGGTAGGTTGCAGGTCCTTATTTCTACGTTCGGTTTGCTCCGTCATGCTGACAGCCAGAGCCTGAAAAGCTTTTCCCACTGCATTGTCATCCATGGCCGATGGATATCCTTTGTCTCCCCCTTCCCTGATGGACTGTACTATTGGAATCTGACCAAGCAAAGGGATGTTCATCTCTTCAGAGAGTTTTTTGCACCCTTCCTGTCCAAAAATATAATACTTATTGTCGGGAAGTTCTTCAGGGGTAAACCACGACATGTTCTCCACCAATCCCAATACGGGAACGTTGATGTTTTTTTGCTGAAACATGGTTATTCCCTTCACTGCATCCGCCAATGCTACTTCCTGCGGTGTACTTACAATGACTGCCCCGGTTACGGGCACTTCCTGAACCATGGTAAGATGGATGTCACCGGTCCCCGGTGGCAAATCAATGATCAGATAGTCGAGTTCCCCCCAGTCTCCTTCATTGATTAATTGCTTCAGCGCACTGGTCGCCATTGGCCCGCGCCAGACCAGGGCATCTTTGGCTTCCACAAAAAAACCAAGCGATAACATTTTCACCCCGTATTTTTCTATGGGGGCTATCATGGTTTTATTTCCTTCTCTCTCAGATGCAAAAGGCTTGGCATTTTCCGTGTTAAACATCTTAGGGATGGAAGGACCATACACATCGGCATCGATAAGACCGGTGCGGTATCCGTTATTGGCAAGTGCCACACTTAAATTAACCGCTACCGTAGATTTGCCGACTCCCCCTTTTCCCGAAGCCACTGCAATGATGTTCTTAACACCCGGAAGCACTTTCCTCTCCTGGGGTTTTTCTTCGGGCTTCACCGATATATTGCCTTTAATCCCCGCATCTTCTCCCAATTCGTTGATAATAGCCTGTACGCAAGCCTTTTTGATGGAAGATATCAACGGGTCGTTGCTTTTCTTGAATTTCAGGGAGAAACTTATCTTTTTTCCTTCAATGGTTAAATCTTCTATCATGCCCAGGGCAACAATATCTTTGTCAGAACCCGGGTAAACCACTTTTTTCAGCGCTTCTAATACCTGATTTGATGAATATTCCATAAATTAACCAACATTATATTATTATTATAACCAACGATATGTTTTCAAAAATGAATTTAAAATCATTCTAAACAGCAAATTTAATTAATCTAAATTAAAATTCACGATAGTTCTTCAACAGGGTTCCAGAAGTGCTTTTCAAACTCAACCACCTGGTCCTTTTCAACCCTTATGCCCTCATTCTCGAGCAATTGCTGCATGATGAGGTGGCCTCCGAAATGATGCTTGCCGGTCAACCTGCCATTCCTGTTTATCACCCTGTGCGCAGGAATGAAATCCGCACGGGAATGAGCATGGTTTAATGCCCAACCCACCATTCTGGCCGAACGGGCAGTCCCGAGATACCTGGCAATGGCCCCATAGGTGGTCACTTTCCCGTAAGGGACTTTTTTAACTACTTCATAAACCTGGTAGAAAAAATCATGATGCATCGGATGAAGGTTTTTTCTGTTTCAAACCATTATCTTTCTTCGAATTCGGGGGGTAATAACCGGGTTTCTGAGTTGAGGTAAAAATTCATGTACTTAATTGTTCTTCCTTCTGTTATGAATTGTTTTTCATAAAAGGTTTTCACTGATTTCAAAAAATCAAATCCCTCCGTTTCGTAAATATTATCAACAACATCTTTCATTACCAGATTGTTTTGATTAGCCACGGCGAGGGTATAATGAAAAAGCTGTTCATTATCGGTTTTCAAATGAATCATGCCATCCGGGATTAGAAAATGTTGATAAATGGTCAGCATCCGCGGAGAGGTCAGTCTTTTATTCGGCTTTTTGGGCTGGGGATCCGGAAAAGTAATCCAGATTTCTGAAATTTCATGTTTATCAAAAAAAGCCCTTAGCAATTCGATTCTGGTACGAAGGAATCCCACGTTCTTCAATCCCTCTTCATGAGCAGTCTTCGCTCCGCGCCAGATCCTGGCCCCTTTGATGTCGATGCCCAGATAATTCCGGTTAGGATTTTTCCGGGCAAGGTTAACGTTATATTCGCCTTTACCGCAAGCGAGTTCAAGTACCAGGGGATTATCATTCTTAAAAAAGGTTTTGGCCCAGTTACCTTTGAGCGGATGATCTGATAAATCCACATAATTTTTGATCTCAGGCTGAATGACATTACTTAATTCATCTACCTCTCTGAATCTCGCAATTTTTCCTTTTCCCAAGATATTAACATTTTAGTGGTTACCATTTTGGTCTCAATACCGCTTTGATTACAGTTTTAGTGATTTGCCTTGACTTTCTCAATCCGGATTCCGGCATCAGTGATGCCCGGCAGTTTTTCTATCCGCATGGCTTGCTCAATCTCAAATGTATAATAACCCCTGAAAGGAAAGCGAACATGCTTCTTATAGATTATCCGGTGACTCCAGACATTGCCGAAACCCTTGCCCAGCCATCTTCCTTCCTTGTTGGCCAGGACACATTCGAAAGTATCTTTCACAGAATAATCCATAGGAGAAGTGGTGGTAATAAACAAAAACAGGTTGCTTCTCGGGTACTTACCGGTATTTCTTATGTTAATATAAATATTATGGGGCGATAGGGTGTCTTTCACCGGGACTTCGAAGGTAAGCACTTCATCGTGGTTCCAGACATCATCGGTGATGTTTTTGTTTTTTTCATAAACCCGGTTAAAGTTGCATGAAGCCATCAGGGTAATGACAAAAACAACCGCCACAGGGAACATTTTTAAAGGGAAATTTGATACTTTGTTACTCGCCATGATTATTTGCGGTTATGTTTGTTTTTGTTTTTCGGATGTTTTATCTTTTTTCTGTGGTTTTGTTTGTTGTTTTTATCTTCAAAACGGGTAATGCTGTCCTCGCCCACAACATTTTTATATTCCGGATTATCAGTTTCCTTTTTCTCCTGAATTTCACCTTTTAAGGATTCAATGTTTTTTCCTGTTTTATTCAGCGCGATGTATTCCTTAACTTTTTCCACTGAAAGCGGAATAAAATTGGAAGCCGATTCCGCATCGCTATCAAAGGTAAACCACATGATCCTCCTGAAAATATCACGCTTCTGACAGGATACCAAGCCATCTGCGGTTTCCAGTTTAACGGACAAATCCGGAAAATCCTCCAGGGCTTCTATATAGCAGGGCAACTCATAATTTAAGCAACATTTCAGTTTACCGCACTGACCGGCCAGCTTTTGGGGATTAAGGGAAACATCCTGGTAACGGGCAGAATTGGTGGTGACAGATTTAAAATTCGACATCCAGGTAGCACAGCACAATTCCCTGCCACAGGGCCCGATTCCTCCAATCCTTCCTGCTTCCTGCCTGGCTCCTATTTGCTTCATTTCAATCCTCACCTTGAATTCATCAGCCAGCACTTTTATCAGTTCCCTGAAGTCCACCCGCTCATCAGCAATATAATAAAAAATGGCCTTGGTTTTATCTCCCTGGAATTCAACATCTCCGATTTTCATGGCCAGCCTAAGTTCATCGGCAATTTGTCTGGCCTTGATCATGGTGGGTTGCTCCAGATGAATGGCTTCATACCATTTTTCAGTATCCACCGGCTTGGCTTTCCGGTATATTTTCTTGAACTCATTTTCAGCCGGATCAACATTGTTTTTATGCATCTGATAATATACCAGGTCGCCTGTCAGGGAAACAATCCCTATATCATGTCCCGGAGAAGCTTCCACGGCCACTATATCCCCTTTTTTCAGCCTTAATTGATTGGCATTGGAGTAAAACCCTTTCCGGGTGTTTTTAAACCGGATTTCCACCAGATCATTGTTCATGTTTCCATGATCTATGTCTTCCAGCCAGTTATAGGTATTCAGTTTATTGCAGCCATCCGTAAAACTGCTGAAGGTGGACTCTTCACTTTCCATTATTTCAGGACAACCCCTGGAATATATCTTTGGCGACTTATTGTTGTGCATCATAATCGGTTGCGTTTTCATGTTTTTATATATTTCATCAATTGAATGGTTAAGTCGTAAAACACCAGTTTGCTATACCCATTCATCTCGATATGAAGATATGCTTTATTGAATTCATCATTGATCTTACCAATATTTGAAGGATTGATAAATCCGGAAAATTTTTCAGCAAATTCCCGTTCTTCCTTTCCCAGGTTGGTTATTTGCCGGAGTCCCTGACTTAGGGCAAAGCTTTCCCGCACAATCCTGAGCGCATAATCGAAGAACAGTTTTTGTTTCTCCCTTCCGATTCCGGCGATACTGTCCACCCACTTGAGGGCAGTCAGCAAATTACGCTGGTATGCAATCCGCATCAATTCAATAAGTTGCTTATGATTATATACCAAAGTATCCTCATTTTCATGATACTGAAGCGCCGTAATGTAATTTCCCATGCTCTGCAGTGAAATATCCCGGGCTTGATTTTCAGAAAGTTGATGATTTTCAATAAAATGCCCGCAGAGATCTTCCTGGTTTATTTTAGGAATCTTTATCAACTGAAGCCTTGATATAATGGTAGGAAGCAAGCTTTCGGCATTGTCGGAGACAAAAAGGAAGAGGGTATTCGGAGAAGGTTCTTCGAGGATTTTTAACAATTTATTGGCGGCGGATTGGTTCATTTTTTCCGGCAGCCACACCAGCATAATTTTATAATCTGCTTCGAAGGTCTTAAGATGCAGCTTTCTGAGAATCTCATAGCTTTCGTTTTTGGCGATAATTCCTTGTTTGTTTTCGACCCCGATATGCTCATACCAATGGTTTTGCGTAATATATGGGTTGTCAAGCAGCTTTTCCCTCCATTTTTGAAGGAAATCGTCGCTTTTGGGTTCTTTATTGGAATCCGTTTTAATGACCGGGAAAGCAAAATGAAGATCAGGGTGCGCCAGTTTTTGATATTTGATGCAGGATTTACATGTTCCGCAGGAGTCTTGTTCCCCTTTATCTTCGCAATTTACATACTGGCCATACGCAAGGGCCAATGGCAATCCTCCGTAACCAGATTTCCCCAGGAACAGCAGGGCATGGCTAATTCGACCGGTTTTTACCGATTTTATCAAACGTCTTTTTAATTCATGCTGTCCAATTACATCCTTAAATTGCATTAGAAGGTTAATTAACTGATTTTTATATGTTTTATAAAATAATAATAAATTAATTGAAAGAAAATACATTTCAAAAGTAAATAATTTTTAATTTTTATCTTTGTCATCCTTATTGTGAAATATAAAATTAATAACCATGCAAACATTTGAGAATTATGATTTTTCAGGCAAGAAGGCCCTTATCAGGGTTGATTTTAATGTGCCGTTAAACGATAAATTTGAGATCACCGATGATACCAGGATTCAGAAAGCGCTGCCGACCATCAAAAAAATTCTTGGCAACGGTGGAGCGGTCATTTTAATGTCTCACCTTGGCCGGCCAAAAGGCGGTCCGGACGAGAAGTTTTCGTTAAAGCATGTCGTTCCGCATCTTTCCAGGGTACTGGGTGTTGAGGTTCAATTTGCATCCGATTGCATTGGTGAAGAAGCCAATGAAAAGAAGAAAAACCTGAAACCGGGAGATGTTCTTTTGCTTGAAAACCTCCGGTTTCATGATGAAGAGAAAAAAGGAGATGCCGGTTTTGCAAGTCAGCTGGCCGAAAATGTTGACGTTTATGTCAATGATGCATTCGGAACGGCCCACAGGGCACATGCTTCTACCGCCATTATTGCCGATAACTTCAAAGAAAACAAACTCTTCGGTTATCTGATTGAAAATGAGGTCAACAGCCTTGAAAAAGTATTGAAAGAACCCCAAAGGCCCTTCACTGCCATTATGGGAGGGGCAAAAGTATCCGACAAAATCCTGGTCCTTGAAAACCTGATTGATAAGGTGGACAACCTCATCATCGGGGGCGGGATGACCTATACCTTCATTAAAGCCCAGGGCGGAAAAATCGGAAAATCCCTGTGTGAAGAAGATAAGCTGGAGCTTGCCCGGGATATATTAAAGAAGGCCAAGGATCATGATGTGAATATTTACCTGCCGGTTGACAGTGTAAATGCAGATGATTTTAAAAATGATGCCAACTCAGGCGTATCAAAAATTGATGAAGTACCGGATAACATGATGGGACTTGATATCGGTGATGAAACCATAAAATTGTTTGGGGAAGTGATAAAGAACTCCAAAACCATTTTATGGAATGGCCCGATGGGTGTATTTGAGATGGAGAACTTTGCCCGTGGCACTAAAGCCATTGCAGAGGCTATTGCCGGTGCAACATCAACAGGTACTTTCAGTCTGGTCGGGGGAGGAGACTCTGTGGCCGCAATAAACAAAATGAACCTGTCCGGTAAAGTAAGCTATGTCTCCACCGGAGGCGGTGCCATGCTGGAATACCTGGAAGGAAAGGTGCTTCCGGGTGTCAAAGCCATTAAAGGATAGCTTTGAAAGTTATTGACTGAAATAAAAGTAATGGTTCAAAGGTGATAGATGGAGCACCTGGATTGAGGTGCTCCGTTGTTATGGCTTAACAGGGTAATTATTGTTCACAGACCAATAATAAGCGTTAAATAGTGACGCTAAGCAAACTAACTAATTATTCTAAAGTGGTTTTAAGAAAGCGTCAAGAAAAAGGCATGCGAGCCTTAACAGTACATCCAAAACATTTAACCATGAAACATTTCAACGAAAACCAAATCGGAAATTCGCTTCATGCGTTTGTGGAGAAGAAGCAAAACACGGGCCCCATGAACCAATGTCAATCCGGATCAAATGACAAGATGACATTCTGGACAGGGATTTTTGCCTGTCATCGTAGTGCCCAATCTCGAAGGTCCTGTTTCCGAAGGCATCTATGAATTAAGAAGCCATCAGTCCGCCACAGAAGCCGACCTGAACAATAAGGTGGAAATGTTTAATCAAGGAGGGGAAATTGAGATATTTAAAGACTTGGATTTCAACCCGGTCTTTTTTGGAAAGGTCATTTCCGCTCCCGACATGCCCAACCTGATGTACATGACGTCATTTTCCAACACGGAAAGTCGCGATGAGCGCTGGGATGCGTTCCGCGCTGCACCGGCCTGGGAAAAACCAAAGGCCGATCCAAAATATCAGAACAATGTTTCGCTCATTGACCGGTTTTTTCTGCCTCTAACGGAATTTTCAGATTTATAACCCACCCCGCTGCTTTTCTTATGCTGTTGGATTCCTGTGAGTTACTGATGCTAAAATATGCCCAGGAGTCTCTGATGCATCAGAAAACCAGGAGTCACCGATGCTAAAGGATGCCCAATTATCCCCGATGCTTCAGTGCACGAAGGATTCACCAATGCTATGGGATGCCCAATAGTCACCGATGCTGTTTTCATAAGAATCGAATCCTTTCCATTATAAGGTTCCAGGAAACCAGGTGTGATGCCCATACCTGTTAAAATCCAGTAAACCAGATGCGATTTTTATAGGCTTTTTATAATCAAATAAGCCAGGTGTGATTTTTACACCTTTTTACATCGATAAATGAACATATCTTGATATGATATGTTTATGTTTCGTATTTTACATAATAATATCTTAAATTATTAATTAAATCTGTTGGCAATGAAAAAATCATTTTTATTCCTTGTTTTATTGGCCATGGGCATAATGATCAGCGCCCAAACGCCAAATTCTTTCAATTATCAGGCGATAATTAGAAACATAGATGGAGAAGTCCTGGCTGAAGAAAAAGTAGCAATGAAATTCAGCCTTTTAACGGACTCTTCTGCTGGTGAGTCTGTTTATCATGAAGAACACCAGTTAGTAACCAGTCCGGCTGGGTTAATCACAGTGGCCATTGGAAACGGAACGAATGCAAGTGTTTCCATGGATAGCATTGACTGGCAAAATCATCCACACTTTCTAAAGGTGGAGTTTAAAAGAGAAAGCGAGTCATCTTACCATCACCTGGGCACCGCCCGGTTGTTGTCCGTTCCCTATGCCATGCATGCCGCTACGGCTGATGCACTTGCAAAACCTGTGGAATTCGAAATGAAAAGGCATGTGATGGTGACCAGCGAGGATACTGTATCCGATAACCGTGCCTTTCATTTTGACATTTCCAAAGATGATGTGCAAAGAGGCCTGCAGGTCGATATGAGTGGACAGGGAACCAAGTTCGCCCTTCGTGGAAATACCCATGCTGATTCCACGGATGATGGTTTTAAAATCGGCGTATTGGGCAGTTCTATGGGTTCAGGAAGCGGAAATGTGGAAGGTGTCAGGGGACAAGCCTTTTCCAACGGTAAATACAACACCGGTGTGCTTGGCCTTGCCGGAGGGGCAGGCAATGGTGATACCGGTTTGCCGGGTAGCGGAGAAATGGGATCCTACAATACCGGCGTTAGCGGTCAGGCTCATAGCAATGCCTGGGGCAACACAGGGGTGTATGGCAGTACCGGTGGTAGTGTCGGAGAAGACAACATAGGGGTTGCCGGTCACAGCTCCGTAGGTGATTCAGGAAATACAAGCATAGAAAACAAAGGAGTGCTCGGCTGGGGCCGTGGGCCTGGAAAAAACTTTGGCGTTTATGGTATTGCCGGAGATGATGGCGTTGAGAACTGGGCCGGGTGGTTTGATGGCGATGTGAAAGTTACCGGTAATCTTTCTGTCGAAGGTGAATTGAATAAATCCTTTAACGATGCCATGGGTAAAAGTTACAAAGTAACCAATGACAATGGCCAATTAAGAGCCAATCTTAATTATTATGCAAACAATGATGCAGGTAGCCTGGTGTTGCGGGGAGCGCATGACACTACTACCGCCATTTTGGGTTCAACTTACCAGGGTTATGCCGGGGGGTTATGGTTATATGATTCAACCCGAAATAATACTGTGCGGCTGCAAAGCTTGAAAAACGGAGGGGGAAGGTTACTGACCTATGATGAAAACGGAAACAACATTGCCTGGTTTGGCAATTATCGACCCAACTCAGGAATTTTTCAGATTACGGCTTATGATGAGAACAGCCAGCTGCTGGGTGCAGTAGGCAGTTACATTAACCAGAATAAACCGGAGATGTATCTTGAAACAGCCGTGGAAGGAAATTATAAAACGATTGTAAGTCTCGGCGGTAATGAAGTTGGCGAGCAAGGAATCGGTGGATATTTAACCCTCAGGGGACCTGCACCTGATAAAGATACCTGGCCAAACGATGTGTTCAGCGTGATGGCCGTGAGCGATCAGAACGGATCAGACCCTGAAGGATTCTCCGGGGAAGCCTTCTTTCGCGGAACCCATACCCCCAATCTGCAGATGGGAGGAAAACCATGGGAAGACAATGATTTGGGATTTTTCCAAATGTTCGGCAGCATTCAGAATGCGGACGACTGGTATACCCCTGCCATCCTCATGGAAGTAGGAAAGAATGAGTCTGACGCTTCCGAGGCGGGTTTTGTATCTTTCCGCCGTATCCTGAGCGCGGACAGCAGCAGGGAGACGATAGCCATGCATGGTCACGATGGCTCGGCAACATTTTCCGGGAGACTGGATGCTTATGATTTATGGGCCAACGGTGGAAAATTTCACGCGATCGGTTCTGATCTTGCCCTTGGCGAAGGCGCTGCCCTGGGTGTGAAAAAATGGGATAACAATGGAAACCTGGGTTTTATTCACATGCGGGGAGGAACTGATTTTGGCACAGAACCCTGGGGTGCAGGAAAACTCCTGGTAGCCCTGGAGACCGAACAACAAGATACTTTGCAATACGCCCGTTTACACCTGGGGAAGACAAGCGCATCCGGTGAATTTGAAGAAAGCATCAAACTCAACAGTTATTCCGGTTCGGTTGAGGCACAAACTGTGAACGTGAAAGAAGTATTGAATTTAAAGCCCACATCCGATGCCCCGGCCAATCCGGTTGACGGTGACATGTATTTTGACTCGAATGAAGGAAAAGTAAAAATCTATGTGGCAGGTGCCTGGAAAACACTGGCTTTTGAATAATCATCATAGCCCACTCATTCACTAAAGTGCCCGACAAGAATATGAAATGAGCTTTTGAATTCGCTGCAGGCAAACGAGTTACGAGTTCGCCGGAAGCAAATGAGCATGAGGGCTCCATCGGCATTTGAAACGAAATAGTTGACTTTATTTAATTTATAT
>CAYFUP010000005.1:0-38451 GCA_964346235.1 uncultured Bacteroidales bacterium
AAAGCTTTTGACACACACGAGCATGATCAAAAAAAGGAGGTTCCATCTGACCTTAAAAAAAATGATTTTGAACAGATGAAATCCTCATCCACAGAAGTTCACAACAAGAGCATGAACGGAGTTTACGAGCTCGTCGAAGGCAATAAAACATGAGGATTCCACGTTATCAGAAATACTAAATTCATTTTTTGATCATTACAACTATTTAAAACAAGATGTTTAACATAATTTTATTCTCGTGAAAAGTTTACATCAGTTGCCCTGGTGAAAAGAGTTTGCGCCAGTATGAAACAGTTGGGCTACAAAATCGGAGGAATTAATGCTTGTATTGCAAGTATTGTCCCGAAAGGATCAGGACTCAGCTATTCAGCAGCATATGAAGTGTTAATTGTAACTAGTGATATTAAGAAAACGTCAATAACTGCGTTATGCTCCCCTTAAGCACCAGTCATTTACGACTAGTAAACTCCTGGCATATAATGCTCGCATGCCTTGTTCTTTATACCTTCTTAGAGCTCATTAATAATGTAAGGCAGGTTATCTTATTTTTAATACAAACCATATTCATTTATTCAATAAAACCAAACCATATGATGAGAAATATTATAGTACTACTATTGATTTGCCAGGTTAGCGTCGCATTTTCCCAGAATGACGAGAAAGAGGTAACGTGGGAACCTGAATTGACCGAGCAATGGACCCCCACACCTCCGGTTGTTTATCCCGGAAAATTACCTGGTGAGGAACCCATGTCGCCCCCATCCAATGCCATCGTCCTTTTTGACGGCACCGATTTATCGGAATGGCTGTCTTATCCGAATAGAAGCAAGTTTCGGGACAGTGACGGTAAAATAAAATATACCAACAGCGGCGAACCGGCAAAATGGAATATTGTTGACGGAGCATTGGTCGTGAACAAAGGGCAGGGTGATATTCGCACCAAAAGATTGTTTCGTGATTTTCACCTGCATCTGGAATGGAAAGTGCCTGAAGACATTACCGGACAAGGACAACGAAGGGGTAACAGTGGCGTATTCCTTCAAGGAATCTATGAGATCCAGGTTCTGGACAATTATGAAAACAAAACCTATGTAAACGGACAGGCGGCCAGTGTATATAAACAGACTCCCCCAATGGTCAATGCCATGCGGCCACCGGGTGAATGGAACATTTATGATATCATCTATACGGCACCCACTTACCGGAAAGATGGATCGTACCGGACCAAACCCATGGTCACCGTTTTTCACAACGGGGTATTGGTTCATTACAATACCAGGATTCAGGGGACAACCGCTTACACGGGGCTGCCCAGGACCATCAATCATGGAAAAGGGCCCATTGGATTGCAGGACCATAATGATCCCAGTGAGCCGATTAGCTTCAGGAACATCTGGGTAAGGGAACTTTAAAAAAAACTAAAACAGAAAACATATGAACACAAAATCGATGAAACTATCGAGAAGAGACGCACTTAAATCCATTTCTTTGCTGGGAACCGGTATGCTTGTCGCCCCTGTCATCCAGGCCCGGTCCATGAAATCCTCCGGAAAAAAATCCCCGCAGGACAAACCCGGTATCCTGGCTATCGGGGTCAACAGCAGGGGAATGGCTGTGGCCATGCATGCCTGCAACTTTGGCACGATGGTGGCGTGCTGTGATGCGGATACCGCTACTTTTGGTCCATTTCAGGCCAGGCTGAAACGATACCAGTCAGAAGCTCCGGTTTACTACACCGATTACAAAGCCGCCCTGCAAAGGGATGATGTGGATGTGGTGACCATCGGTACCCAGGATCACTGGCATGCTTTGATGACCATCGATGCCATCAAGGCCGGTAAAGACGTGTATCTGGAAAAACCGATGACACTGACCATCGGGGAGGGAAAAGCAGTTTGCGAAGCCGTCAGAAACAGCGACCGGGTGTTGCAAATAGGGACCCAGCAACGAAGCGAATATGATGGCATCTTTCTGAAAGCCATCGCCATTGCTCGGGAAGGGATACTCGGAGGCAACTTGAAAGCCACGGCTTTTCTTCCGAAAAAAAGGACAGAAAAGGATATTTATACGGTCACCAATCCCCCGAATTCACTCAACTGGGATAAATGGATCGGACCGGTGCAGGAATTACCTTATTGTCCGCCCCGTTGTCATAAAAACTGGCGCGGATTCGTTGAAACCGGTTACGGGGCATTGACTGACTGGGGAGCACACCATGTGGACATTGCCCATTGGGCACTTGGGGTTGAAAATACCGGTCCCATTGAAATTACCGGCCAGGGAACCTTTCCACTTGGCAAAGACAATACTTTGGCACTTATCAACGGAAAAGTATCTTCATCTGCATTTCCTAATATGTACAGCATTGTCAGGGATTTTGAAGGAACCTTAACATTTGAAAACGGACATGTCATTCAGGTAACCGATAAACCTTTGCCTGCATCATTTGCCCATCATGAAAATGGTTTGCTTCTGGAAGGAGATAAAGGAAGCATTTTCATGAGCCGTCAAACCGATGGTTTTAATTTCGAAGGCAGCCTGGGTGAGCAAATTAAAAATGATAAAGATCTGCAAAAGCAAATCAACGAGAAAGTGATTGCACTTTATAAAGGCAAAGTGCCGGCCTATGTGCAAGAAGAGCGAACCGGAGAAGCGGTGGCAAGGCCCCATATGAAAAACTTTTTTAGTTGTGTGGAGGACCGCTCAGAGCCGATTTCCGATGTGTTTACGACACACCGGGCCAACAGTTCAGCCATTTTGGCCCATTCAGCCATGTTGCTGGACAGGAAGCTAAGCTGGGAGCCGGATAAGCAGGAATTTACCGCCGACGATGAGGCCAACGGGTTATTGTTCCGTCCATACCGGGCACCCCATGAACTGGGATAATAATAAGACTGATGCCGGAGAGCAAAGCGGGTTCTGTTTTAATGCCGGTCAGGCGGAACCAAATACAACAAGCCATAATAAGCGGATGTTTTCCTGAAGCGGTCTCATCCCGATGATTATGACTCGACATTTTTGTTTCAGAAGAGTGCTTTAATTGCTTGTTTTGATTGGATGCCGGCATTTCCTGCCTGATGATGCCGGCCAGGGAGTCGCTGATCATATACCAGGGCATCTGAACCTTCATGACATACCAGCCGGGTGTTTTGTGACTTCTATACCGGTATTCCGGAACAAGCACCAGTCGTTCTTTTATCGGGATTGGTAAAAAATTCAATAAATGCGAAGATAATACTTATCGTCTTCTTCATATTATATGCATGTCTGGTTTTCGGCGAACATAGAAATTTCTTTATGGTTCAAGCAGCGAGGACACTAAGAAGTACTTAAGCTTGGTATTATTTCAATATAAATTTTTTGTAAAAAAATTGTATTTTTGCGGTAAAACCCATTTAGCTGAAAACCTCTTTGGATAATTTAGAATCTATTATTGATTCAATGAATAGTGGTTTGAGCTTGGTCATTGGTTTTTTAAACGAAAAACCATCAGCCATTTGTTTTGCATTTCCCCGTCCTGCTGACTATCCCAATGGCATTATCGGTGAACTGCCTAATTTGTCTGCCTTTCGTGGGGGCATTAAAGTCAGGGCTTAAGGAAAAATTTAACCTGCCGGTTTTTGTCAATAACGAAGGGGAATTATTTGTTTATGGTGAGGCATTGCCCCGTTTAAAAATACTCGCAAGGGGATAATTTTATAATGAGCGATTTGAGCAAATTATTTGTATCTTAAATTCAATTAATTTATCTTTCCTGCGAATTAAATAATCAATGTTAAATGATGAGTTTTTAATCTTAAAGTTTTAGTTATGAATACATCAAGAAGAAAATTTTTACAAAGCACTGTTTTAGGAACCGCTGGAATCATGTTAAGTCCTAATTTATCGGCCAGGAGTTATGGCAGGGTAAAAGGGGCCAATGACAGGTTAAATGTGGCCATAGTAGGTTTAGGCCGCAGGCTGGGGGCATTTACAGGTTCCCTGCCCAAGGAAAAAAATAATGTAAATATTTCATATTTATGCGATGTGATGCCGCACCAGCTTGAAGGTGCAGCTGAAAAATTCTCGGAATTAATAGATTATAAACCGAAATTAGAAAGCGATATCCGAAAAGTGCTGGAAGACAAAGAGTTAGATGCAGTTTTTAACGCGACCCCTGATCACTGGCACACACCGGGTGCCCTGATGGCCATGAAAGCAGGAAAGCATGTTTACGTGGAAAAACCTTGCAGTCATAATATGTATGAAAATGAAATCATTGTTGAGGCTGCAAGGAAATACAACAAGGTGGTTCAAATGGGAAATCAGCAGCGATCCTCCCCTCCAAGCCAGGAGGTCATGAAAAAGATTCATGATGGCGCAATAGGTAAACCATACAGGGCTGTGGCATTTTACACCAGCGAAAGAGGCCGGGTACCCAATCAAAAGCCGGCTGAGATACCCGGAGGACTGGACTGGGAATTGTTCCAGGGACCAGCACCGCGCAGGGCCTATACTTCAGAGACATGGAATTATAACTGGCATTGGTATGGTTGGGATTATGGGACGGCTGAAGCAGGCAATAACGGTACCCATGAAATAGATGTTGCCCGCTGGGCTTTGCAGGTAGAGTACCCGGAACGGGTCGATGTTGACGCCGGCAAAGGACACTTTTTAGACGATGGCTGGGAGATGTATGATAACATGTATGCAATTTTTAAGTTTGACGGCAATAAATCGATAGCCTGGGACGGCAGAAGCCGTAATAAATATGATACTTATGGCGCCGGACGGGGTACCATCATTTATGGAAGCGAGGGGAGTGTATTCGTGGATAGGAATAAATATATCCTGTATGACAGAAATGGTAATAAAGTGAGTGATTTTGAATCTGATGTCAAAGAATCAGGTGTAGCCCTCGGAGGCGGGGGTGGTGCTACGAACAATCATATTGCGAATTTCCTGAATACGATCAGGGGCACTGATCAGCTTAACGCGCCGATTGATGATTCAGCCATTAGCCAGGCAATGGTTCATTATGCCAATGCAGCCTATCGTATCAACAGGGGATTTGATGTTGATGATGATGGCAGAATGCTGGATAGAAAAGCCATGACATTATGGTCCAGGGAATACGAGAAAGGATGGGAAGTAAAGTTATAACCCGCAACAAAGAATATAAATTATTTTCATTAAATATTTGATAGTCAGTCATCAAATTTTAGTATTTCTCTTTCAATGCCGGACTGGCGCTACCAGGTAAAGCAATCCATAATAAGCAGGGTTGTAAAAATTATCGGTGCGACCGGTCGCTCAGTTCATGGTATGTTGCCTCAGATCATCACAAGTAGCTTTGATATCATCTGCATAGCAAATGTTGACATCAAATCCAATGCTGATTCCATCCTATGGATTATGAGGTAAATGAGTGACAGCATGCTATTGATTTGCATGAATCTCTCCCCCATCAACTAAACCGATTTTTCCAGACTTTCTCTCTATCAT
This sequence comes from uncultured Bacteroidales bacterium, assembly GCA_964346235.1. Classification (GTDB taxonomy): domain Bacteria; phylum Bacteroidota; class Bacteroidia; order Bacteroidales; family CAYFUP01; genus CAYFUP01. The sequence continues at coordinate 5,485 of CAYFUP010000005.1, forward strand.
GTCCATTCATGATCTTTTTATCTTCAGGGAAGTACCGTGCGACTGCCTTGGGAACGTTCCTGATTTTCATCTTTTCGCATTGCATAAGTCCTGGGCTTTCAGAGCTGAATGAACCAAAGCAATATCAAATATAAACCTGATAATTTTCATGGATGTTTTGTTCCTGATAATATAAATATTATTTATTTAAGTAATATAAACATTGGACTATAAAAGCATTCTAAGTATATTATTAATTGAATATAAATTTTTTGTAAAAAAAATTTGTTTTTTATAAAAAGTTATTCATTTTTGTAAAACGATAAACTAAAACGTTTTATGTAGTGGTGACAACCATCTATAATTAAAATAAGAAACTAATGATCAATAACATAAGCGAAAAAAAACATATTATTCTGACATTGGATGCCGGGGGAACAAATATGGTTTTTTCCGCCATCAGAGGAGGAGAAGAAGTGGTAAACCCCATTGAATTAAAAACTTCCTCGGACGATCTGGAATCTATTATTAATTCAATGATTCGTGGTTTTGGTTCGGTCATTGATTTATTAAAGGAGAAACCATCAGCCATTAGTTTTGCATTTCCCGGACCTGCTGATTATCCCAATGGTATTATTGGGGAATTACCAAATTTGCCCGCCTTTCGTGGTGGAGTGGCATTAAAATCCGTGCTTGAGGATAAATTTAACTTACCGGTTTTTGTTAATAACGACGGGGATTTATTTGCTTATGGTGAAGCCATTGCCGGATTTTTGCCGGAAATCAATGAATCCCTCAGTAAAAACAACAATATAAAACGTTATAATAATTTAATCGGTATAACACTTGGTACCGGTTTTGGTGGAGGAGTTGTAAAAGACAAGGAGTTATTTATTGGCGATAACAGTAATTCCGGAGAAATATGGAGTCTCAGGGATTCATGCAATCCGGAAAGTTTTATTGAAGAAAGCATCAGCATTCGTGCTATTGTTCGAAATTTTTATCATTTTTTAGACAAGGATCCATCAAATTTGGAAAATCCCCTGTCTCCGAAAGAAATCTATAAATTATCTCAAAATGGTAATACCGGCGAAAAAGAAGCTGCCAAATATGCATTTGAAAGGTATGGCATGGCACTGGGTGAAGCCATAGCAAACATTGTTACCATCATAGATGGATTAGTGGTAATAGGTGGAGGAATTTCAAAAGCGTATGATCTTTTTATACCTGCCTGCATGGATGTATTAAATGGTAAAATGAAAACCTATGATGGTGAATTGTTGCCCCGCTTGCCTTTGAAATTTTATAATGCAGAAGAAAATGCTGAAAAACAGAAATTTCTGATGGGGGCACAAAAAACAATTCAGGTTCCTCTTTCCAACAAAAAAATTACATATGATGCAGAAAAGCGGATTGCCTTAGGAAAAACGGTACTTGGAACCAATAAAGCCATTGCCATTGGCGCATATGCTTATGCAATTAATCAATTAAATGCCATACATCAATATGTTACTTATTAAAAACTAAAACCATGAATTATGAACAAAAAAAACCTAGTTCTTTTATTATCTAATATTATTATCTAATATGCTTTTTTTGATTTTTATGACAAAATCAATTGCGCAAACCGTCGTCACTGATGATGGTGACAGCGGAGCCGGAACCCTGCGGGAAGCTGTATCGAATGCGACAACCGGTGGGACGGAAACCACCATCACATTTGATTCGGACATGACCATCACGTTATCAAGTGCCATTTCACTTTCAAATAAGTCAATAGTGCTCGATGGTGAGGATAATGATGTGGTGATTGATGCCAACAACAATGATTTGCATTTCGATGCTTCCAATGGAATAGCCCTGACCATTAAAAACTTAACGTTACAAAATGGAAAAAACTTTAGTCCTGGCGAGGGAGGGTCTATCTTATCATCAGCCCATTTAACGCTTGATAATGTTACCTTTACCGGGAACCAAAGTAGCTATGGGGCAGCTATACACGCCGATTCAACACTGATCGTTACCAATTGTACTTTTGAAAGCAATTTCTCGAATAATCAGGGGGGTGCCATTTTTAGCGATGGCAAACGAGTGGAAATATCCCATTCAGAATTTCTCCAAAATGAAGCTGCTCTTAAAGGAGGCGCCATTTATAATGTTGATGATTCGGTTTTTATTTCCAATTCAATGTTTGATGGTAATTTTTGTTCTACACCAGGCGCTAAAGCGTGGGGTGGAGCAATTTGTAATCTGCGGTCGCAAAATACTGATAATTCTGTGTTTGTATATTTGGAAATTGTGAATTGTACTTTTGTTAATAATTATATTAACCCGGATAATACCAATTCAGATAGTCATGGAGGTGCTATTTGGTCTTTTAATGACTGGGGACTGAAAGGCAAGGATGGAGAAACATAAATAAATAATGAAAGAGATGGATTTGAAGGCATTTGTGAGAAGTTTTCCGAATGAGGAACAATGCAAAAGAAAGTTTAAGAAAATGAGGGATGAGGAAGGCCTGACCTGTCCGAGGTGCGGAAATAACCGTTTCCATTGGCTTTCTGAATGGGAGCAATATAAATGCAAACAATGCAAACATAAGTTTTCTTTAAAGAGCGGTACTTTGCTGCATGCTTCCAAGTTGCCATACAGGTATTGGTTTATTGTCACCTATTTTGTGCTTTCGAAAAGCTCAAACTCACTCAGGGAATTGCAGGACAGTCTGGGCCATAAATACTATAACTCCATCTGGAAAGCCATGGATAAAGTCAGGCAGTCACGCTATAAGCAAGGCAAGAAATATATTAAAAACCTTAATACGGGTATTTATTCAGTGTTAATCCATGTCAATTGAGGGCACTTATATAAAAATCTTTTTTATGAATGGTTAACCGGAAATCAAAACAAATATAATGAAGGTTAATTAATGTAAATGTAATTTATAAACTAAAACGATGTATTATGAAAAACAAAAGTTTACTAAGCTTAGGATTCTTGATGCTGTTTTTATTCAGCATGGCAAGAATAAATGCGCAAAACACTGTTATCATTACGGAATACCGTGGTGATGAAATGCAGCAAAGCTACATTGAGCTTACCAATGTAGGAGAGGATACGGTGGATTTGTCCCGCTACACCCTGGGAGCACTTCATATTGGAAGAGCTACCGCTACCTGGGATGAAAATGATTCGATCATTATTACCAACCTTCCCGGTCATCATGTGAAACGGCTTGAAGGGAAATTAGGTCCCGATGAAAGTTATGTTGCCATGAATGTGAGCGATTTGGTAACCGAGGAAGGGACCATCAACCACAAAAAACAGTTGGTGAAAAGATCTGATTTACACGTGCATCTTAAGGATGGAGCCCTGTCTTATCCCATGTCAATGCCCGAATATGAGGTGTATCCTTTTGACAGCATTGATAACGATTATCATAACCTAGTCAGGGCATTTGGGGGACAAATGGGAAAAGCTCTATGGTATCATTATTCTGAAGACGATTCTATGGTCGTGGATTTGGTCAATGCAAACTGGAATAAGAATGCCACACCAATTACCCAATTCAGAAGTGCGGATAATGTGGCAGGAGTGAATAACGCCACCCTTACCCACATACTCATCCGAAAAGCCGATATCCAGAAGGGCAACCTAGAATGGGAGCAAAGCAAAGGAATAGGTCCGGAGGATTCCGAATGGCTCGTCATCCCCCACGGAGGACTAAACATAGGAGGAGAGATATTTGGAACAGCAGGGATACATGGCGATTATGGCATTGATATTTCCTCTGAAACCATTGACATTGATGAACAGAACAATAAGCTCACGGTGCCTTGGGGAATATATAAAGGGGATTCCATCATTGATGAATTTAGCCTGGGTCCCAATATGGCCTGGGAATATCACTATGATCCGACAAGTTTTGAAGATTCCCTTTCTACGCTTGTAAGAGACGGTGACTCATTGACATTGTTCGCCTTTGGCAATGACCGGGATGAAAAAAAATATGGGATTGAAGTAAAAGAGCCTGCCGATGACATGGCTCAGGTATTTCCACGGCATCAGATTCAGTATATTGATGAAGAAGGAGAACCAATTACCCCGGTGCCCGGAGCTGTGCCATACTTTGTTACCGATGAAGACCCGGAAATTGACAGTATTTTAGATGTAGGTTATGGCACCAGGGTCGATACCTTATTAAAATATCTGGAAAAAGCTCCGGATGCTGACTGGGAAATTGACTGGGTGGACGACCAGGAAAGGGTTGATGTGAAATACGGTGATAAACTGGTTGTTACGGCAGCGGACGGACAAACAACCAAAGAATATTTTATCAAGGTCGATGAATATGAACCCAGTCATAATGCTTCACTCGCTGCCATTACCTGGCCCGATAAACCCGGATTTATTTTTGGATGGGACGGGGATACCATTCCTTCTTTTAGGCCTGATGTTAATATATATACCGTAGAATTGCCTTATGGAACGGAAAAAGTTCCGGCATTGAATGCCCTGCCACATGATGTGAACGCCCATATCGACATTGACCGGGCCACCGCATTGGATGGATCATTTGATGCGCGGACCACTGAAATTAACGTGGCTGCGGAAGATGATACCACCATTGTTACTTATAAGGTGTCTTTCAATGTCCAAAAAGATCCCGGTAAGGTTCAGAAATATGAAGGGGAACCTTTCTTTTCTGAGGTGAGCATGAACCTCTGGGCCAATTTCTGCTACCTGGAGATTGCCAACCCCGGGAATGTCGCCATGGATCTGAGTCAGTATATCATCGTGGCCGCTGAAGGTGATGATTTTATTGACCAGGGAATTGCCAATTGGACGGCAGCTGATGAAGCTTCATTTAATTCCAGGTACAGGAAATATATTCCCGGTTATAAATATACCACATTGGAAGATTGGACTGCCAGTCCGGGCAGGGTGGAAATTGATCCGCAAGTGGACCCGTTGGTGGATCCGGGAGATGTATTCAGCATGGGACTTATTCGGCGGCCTGGAGCATCAGATTCAAGGGCAATTGCCATGATGGAAAAAGTTGATCAGGAATCAGACATTATGTTCAATAATGAATACCACACTTTTGATGTGCCTTTGGTAAATAATGCAGCGCATGCTGTAGCACAGGTTTATAAAAACAGGACCTATGTCATCATGAAGATTTTAAATGATACCATTTTAGATGGGGATAAAGGAATTTATGATCCGGCTGACTTTGAAGTGGTGGATATTTTTGGCGAACCTGAACCCACTGTAATGGGGGGCAGAGAAATCGATTTTTGGATGGACTGGGTATTCTGGAGAAAAGCGGATGTATATAAGGGAAATCCTGAATTGGGACACCCGGATCCGGCTGACAGCAGCGAATGGGTTGTAGGTTTTGCAGAAGATCCTGAATGGGATAGGCAGGAAATGATTAATAATTATGGGGCCCATGTAATGGATCCGGTGACCGTTTATTTATCTACCATCAGCTCAAAAGCCTATAAAGTCAGCGATGGATATAAAGGAATACAGACCATCCAGGGAGAGTTTACCGATTCAACGGTTCAGGATTTATACGATAACCTGGACAAAGGGGATGAAAACCAGTATATGAAAGTAATCAGCGGGGATGATGGAAGTGAAAAAGGATTGAATGATCCGGTGGCCGGTGACGATACCTTGTTTGTAACTTCCGCAGACAGTCTGAATACTACGAAATATGCCATGATCAATCAACCGCTGGATGATGATAAGACCCTTACCGCTGTTGATGGTTCAGGCATGACCGTTAATCTTGACCAGGCAACGGTTACCGGATTAGAATATGGTGATTTGGTGAATGATGTCATGAGTAACTTAACCGTACCGGCTACGGCCACCAAATACCTGGTGAATGAGGATTCTGTGCTAGTACCTCAAAAGCTGCTGGATAGTGATACCAATTATGTGGATGTTTTAGTCCATGATGGATTGTATGTAGAGGTCCGTGCGGAAAATGCTTCGGTCAAATGGTACGAACTGGTTATGGACAGTGAAGCGAGCGATGCTTACGTTACATCCAGCTTGTATGAAGTGAACCAGGAATTGCAGTTAATCAGTGGATTCCCTGGTGGTGTATCCGTATCTACTTTCCTCGGAAACATTCATCCGGTGAGCGGAGCAGTGGTAAACATTGTGGATAAAGCCGGATTTGTGCGTGAGCAAGGAGTAATGGCATTTGATGATAAGGCAATGGTTACCTCGGAAGACGGATCCAATTCACGACTTTACAATCTCAAGTTTTATGCAGAGCCGGAAGGTACTGAAGCGTATGTTATCTCGAAAGTACCTGAAATCGAGGTCTTGCCTTTGGACAGAATCATACAAAATATTCCGGCAGAGCAGCAAATCAGCCTGTTCCTGGCTGCTTTAAGCCCGGCTGAAATGGCTACCATGCAGGTCATTGATACCAATGGTAATCCGGTAGAATCCGGAATGGTGATGGAAGACTATCAACTGAAAGTTACCTCAGGAAATGGTCAAAACATTGCCATGTATGATCTGAGTCTGGAAGACCAGTTAAGTTCTGTGGCGAAAGTCACCGGTCCATACAGCATTAATGATGTGGCCAATTCCATATCAGATGTTCCGCGGGAAACAAGCGTATCTGATTTCTTAAATGCACTCAACCCGGAAGAAAATGCCACCATGAAGCTGATTGATGTGGACGGGAACGAAAAGACCAGCGGCGAAGTGGTTGAAACAGACAGACTGGTCGTTACCGCAGAGAACGGGGAAAATACCCGAACCTACATCATCAGGTTGGCTGCTGCAGAAGAATTGTTTGCTTATGTGACTTCTTCTGAATATACCATTAATGAAACGTCCAAGGTGATTCGTGATGTGCCGGGAGATACGCCCGTATCTGATTTTATCGATAACCTGACACCAGCACCTCAGGCCACCATCAAGCTCATAGACATTGATGGCAATGAAGTGGATACGGGTATGGTAAAGGGTACTCAGAAATTAATCGTTACCTCAGGGGATTCTGCCAAAACCGCTACATACAGTATATTCCTGACTGTCAGTATTATAAACATTGCTGATATCAATGTATCCGTATATCCGAATCCTGCTACTGAAGTGATTTACCTGGAAAATGTTCCGCAGGACAGCAGAATTAAGGTATGCAACCTGCTAGGTGAATCAGTCATGACGCAACAGGTGAATCAAAACATTGAATCAATCAATGTGAATAACCTGTCAAGCGGAATGTACATATTGGTCATTCAAAATAAAGGAGTCAACGAAGCCATCAGGTTCATAAAAGAATAACCTGAGTCTTCGTAACCCTTAATGCAAATTATACCAGCCTTTTGCAACGCAAAGGGCTGGTATTTTTAAAACAATCAATCAATAATGAATAAACGATTAATGATTTTACGAAGTATTATTATTTCAGCAATCACTGTATTGCTTGCTGCGACTTGTGAAAAAGATCAAACAGTAACAGAAAAACCACAAGAAGACTTTACGGCTTTCGTCAATCCTTTCATTGGAACAGGGCATCATGGCCATACTTTTCCTGGTGCTACCACCCCCAACGGACTTGTACAGCTTAGTCCGGATACCCGCTTTTTATACTGGGATGCTGCCAGCGGTTATCATTATTCCGATAGCTCAATAGCAGGTTTCAGTCATACCCACCTCAGCGGTACAGGAGTTGGTGATTACGGCGATTTTCTATTTATGCCTTTCACCGGCAATCCGAAAATGAAACCCGGAAGTTTAGAAAATCCCGATGACGGCTACCGTTCCAGGTTCAGCCATCACAAAGAAAAGGCCAGTCCGGGATACTATGGTGTTCATTTAAATGATTATGACATTAAAGCTGAATTAACTGCCAGCTCACGTGCCGGTTTTCACAAATATTCCTACCCCGGTGGCAAACCTTCCGGTCTGATTATAGACCTGTCCACCATGCTTCACAAACACCGGCGTCATTATGAGAACCTTATCAATGAAATTACCATCATTAACAATAAAGAAATCCGTGGATACCGGAAAGTTGTCGGTTGGGCAAGGGACCGCAATGTTTATTTTCATGCCAGGTTTAGCAAACCTTTTACGGCAAAATTATATGATGACGGAACACTTACCGGAAAAACAAAAACCTTGTCAACAAAAAAAGCACAGGCAAAATTGTCTTTCGATATAAAAGAAGATGAAGAAGTTTTAATTAAAGTAGGCATTTCAATGGTAGATGATGAAGGGGCAAAAAAGAACCTGGAAGCTGAAATACCTCATTGGGATTTCAGTAAGGTTCATGAAGAAGCCATCAATGCCTGGAATAAAAAATTGAGAAAAATTGAAGTTAAGGGGGGAACAGAAGCACAAAAAATAAACTTCTATACCGCCTTGTATCATTCATATATCCATCCCAATATATTCGAAGATGTGGATGGCCGTTATCGTGGTATGGATCACAAAATACATCAGTCCGGCGAAAAAGAAATTTACACGGTTTTCTCCATATGGGATACTTACCGGGCTTTTCATCCACTAATGACCATCATTGAACCGGACTTAAACAAAGATTTTATTGTTTCATTGATTGATAAAGCGGAACAGGGAGGGGTATATCCAAAATGGGAACTGGCTTCCAATTATACCGGTACCATGATTGGATACCATGCTGCTTCCATTATTGCGGATGCCTACATAAAAGGAACGGATGGTTTTAATGTGGAAAAGGCCTATCAAAAGCTTATACGGACAGCCCATTATGACACTTCCGGAATATATTGTCCCTCGAAAAGGGTATTGCGAAATGTGATGCCGCTGGCAAGAAAATATAATGACGAACTGGGATTTATCCCTGCCGATAAAATTGGTAACAGCGTTTCAAAAGCGCTGGAATATGCTTACGACGACTGGTGTATTGCACAAATGGCCAAAAAAATGGGAAAGGATCAAGATCATGACAAGTACATGGAACGTTCTGCCAGATATAAAAAATATTATGATGAATCTACCGGCTTTATGCGTGGGATAAACGAAGATGGCAGCTGGAAAAAACCTTTTGATCCGAAGTTTTCTGATCGCCACCACGGAGCTTATACCGAAGGCAATGCCTATCAATGGACCTGGTATATTCCACATGATGTAGAAGGATTAAAAGATCTGGTCGGAGGGGCTGAACGCATGAACGAAAGGCTTGATGTATTGTTTGAAGAACCGCTTGTAAGGGATGCTGATAAGGATATGCCAGCGGAAGTGACCGGTCTGATAGGACAATATGCCCATGGGAATGAACCCAGTCACCATATCATTTATTTATACAATGATGCGGGACAGCCCTGGAAGGCTCAGTTTTATGCAGACAGTGTGCTAAACGGACTTTACACCAATGAACCTGCCGGAATATCCGGGAATGAGGATGCCGGACAAATGTCCGCATGGTATATCTTGAGTGCAATGGGGTTTTACCAGGTTTGCCCGGGAAATCCGGAATACAGTATTGGCCGTCCTTTATTTGATGAGGTGACGGTTCATCTGGATAATGGAAAGCAGTTTAACATCGTGGCCAGAAACAATGATGAGAATAAACCCTATATTCAGTCGGCTGAATTAAATGGCAAGCCATTAAATATTCCAGTTGTTGCGCATGATGATATCATAAAAGGTGCCACCCTTGTATTTGAAATGGATGAAAAACCGGCAAAAGAATGGGGATTGGAATAAACCAACAGTGAATAAAAATATATTTAAAATAATTGATGATGAAGAATATGCTCACCATAAGCCTGGTGGCTTTGATGATGTTCACTTTTTCCTGTAAAAAAGAAAGCCACCCCTTTGAAAGTAAATTTCCTGAAAACGTCAACAGAATATGGGCGGGACCTGATTATTGGGCCAATCCTTTGCAGGATTGGAGGGTCAGTAACGGGCGGCTGGAATGCCGGGTAACGGCACCGGATCGCACGGTCCATCTAATCACCAGGATGATAGATACAAACGGAAGTGCTGATTTCAGCATGGAAACAGATCTGGGTTTTATTAGCAATTCCGGAGTAAATGTAAGTCAAGGCTGGGGGGGATTCCTGTTTGGTGTAAAGGGAGAATTCGATGATTACAGAGACAATGCCATTTATGGAGAAGGTGTTAATGCCGGCATCACTTCTGAAGGGGTTTTATTTATTGAAAACATCTCCGGTCATTCTGTTCCCGGAGGAACCCGTGAAGAAAGTAAAGAATTGTTTCATGAAGAGGGCATTACATTGCAGTTAGCTTCAGAGAAGGCAGGAAATGATGAAGCAAGGATTACCTTGACTGCCTTCAAGCATGGCACAAAGAAATTTTTGGATTCAGTAAGCAAAACGTTATCCCTGGAAACGCTAAATGGAAACATTGCATTGGAATCCAGCTTTGAAGGAGATTTAGAAAATCCTGACAGAACCCCTTCTTTATGGTTTGACAACTGGAATGTGGAAGGATCTGGAATAGCCGTTTTTCCGGAGAACAAATTTGGCCCCATACTTTTTACCCAATATACTTTAAGCAAAGGGATTCTCAAACTGTCAGCCCAGTTTCCTCCTATGAGTAAAGCAGATCCCAATCTGGCTGTGCTCGAATTAAAAGATCAAAACGGACAATGGGTGAAAAAGGATGAGCAGCACATCGATCCCATGTCAAGGAGCACCACCTTCAGGGTAAAGATGGATGAAATGAACCGGTCTGTTCCCTACAGGGTTGTTTATCATTGGCTTCCGGATGGCCATAATAAAAAGGCCGATTATTTTACAGGCACCATCAAAAATGACCCGGTGGATAAAGAAACAGTTACCGTAGCAGCTTTCACGGGCAACAACGACTTAGGTTATCCCAATAAGGAAGTTACCCGGCATGTATTAAAACAGAAACCTGACCTGTTGGTATTTACCGGAGATCAAATATATGAACCCAGGGGAAGATATGGATACACCATGGAACCATTGAACATGGCCACCCTGGATTACCTGAGAAAATGGTATATGTTTGGATGGGAATACAAAAAAATGTTACGGGATATTCCGTCTGTGTCCATACCCGATGATCATGATGTATATCACGGAAACATTTGGGGATGTGGTGGTAAGAAAGCCACCTATCATGAAGATTTGAAAGTATGGCAGGATGATGGCGGCTATAAATTGCCCCCGCAATGGGTTAACATGGTTCAACGTACCCAAACGGCCCATTTGCCGGATCCATATGATCCCACACCCGTTAAACAGGGCATCACGGTTTATTATTGCGATATGCATGTAGGTGGTATCGATTTTGCCATCATTGAAGACAGAAAGTGGAAAACCAATCCCAAGTCAGCTCTTCCTGATTACCTCGATATCCGAAACGGCTGGGCAGAGAACAGCCGATACAATGACCCGGAAGTTTTTGATGTAGAAGCGGAGTTGCTCGGTAAGCGACAGGAGAAATTTTTGAATGACTGGGCAGACGACTGGTCCGGCGGCACCATGATGAAATCTGTTATTTCACAAACCATCTTCAGTACGGTGGCTACTTTGCCCGACTCGGCCATCAGCGATGTGGTTGTACCCAAACTCCGCATTAACAAACCGGGAGAATATCCTGAAAATGATATTCCTACCCAGGATATGGATAGCAATGGATGGCCTAAAAAAGCCCGTGACCAAACACTGAAAATCATCAGAAAAGCTTTTGCGTTTCATATTGCAGGCGACCAGCACCTGGCCACTACCATTCAATATGGCATTGATGACTGGGGTGATGCCTCGTACGCCATTTGTGTGCCTTCCATTTCTAATTTTTACCCTCGCAGATGGTTTCCTAAAGAAGGCGGTAAAAATCGGGAACCCGGAGAACCTAAGAATTTAGGTGATTTTAAAGACGGTTTTGGCAATTTTGTGACAGTGGAAGCTGTGGCCAATCCAAGGGTATCCGGTCTGGAACCTGCCAAACTTTATGACCGTTCCAATGGATATGGCATCATCAGATTTAATAAGGAAACCCGCAAAATCAGTATAGAAAACTGGCCCCGTCATGTTGACCCGTCAAAACCCGGTGCAAGGCCCTATGAAGGATGGCCCGTGATCATCAGACAGACTGATAATTATGGCAAGGAAGCTGCGGCATGGTTGCCCACCCTGGAAATTACCGGGACAGACCTGCCACCCGTGGTAAAAATTTTTAAAGAAAAAGACGGTTCCCTGGTATATGCACTGAGGTTAAAAGGAAAGAAGTTTTCCCCAAAAGTCTTTGAAAAAGGCGCTTACCGGATAGAAGCCGGAGAGCCGGAAACCGGCAAATGGGAAAAACTGAATAATATTCAAACCTTTACCCAACCAAATCAGAAGAATATTCAAATCACATTATAAAATTTAAAACCAACAATTATGAGAAAATCAGCACTTTTAATCAGCTTTGTTATAATTTCAGGATTCTCTGTTTTTTCACAGAATGATATTGACAAAGAGAAATTAAGAGAAGTAAGGCAAGAATTGCATGAACATTTAACCGAAGGAATCATGCCCTTTTGGACGGAAAGAGGCGTGGATGAAAAATATGGCGGATATTTGACTACTTTTGATGAAAACGGAGAACTTATCACCGACAATCTCAACAAATACATTGTCACCCAAACCAGGATGATTTGGGGTTTTTCCGTGTATCATCAGATGTATCCGGATAACGAATATTATTTGGAAGCTGCCCGGCAGGGGGTAGATTTCTTTATTCGTAATTTCTGGGATCCGTTATACGGTGGCTGGTATTGGGAAGTGACCCGCGAAGGAGCCATGGTTGATGATGGAAAGGTGGTTTATGGCCAAAGTTTTGCCATTTATGCCCTGACAGAGTATTATCTGGCCACCGGCGATCAAAAGGCCCTTGATTATGCCATAAAAACATTTGACCTGTTACAGGAACATTGTGCGGATGCATTCAGGGGAGGGTATTATGAAAACCTGGAGCCGGACTGGACCATCTCAGATCCCGGTTTTCATGCTGGCGACAGGAAATCACTCGATATCCACATGCATTTAATGGAATGCTTTACCAATTTATATAAGTCTACCGGAAAAAATGTTCATCGTAAAAGGCTGGATGAAGTGATCAGCGTTATTTTGACACACATGGTCAATAAGGAAATCGGTTGCGGACTGAATCAGTTTACCCTGGATTTTGAATCCATCCCTGCAATTGCCATACGTCGTACGTGGAACGCCGACAGGGAAGAAAATGAGGAAATTGACGAACCCAAGGTAACCACCTCATACGGACATAACATCGAATTGATATGGTTATTAATATGGGCTGACAAAGAAATGGGTGTTCATCCTGTGAAATCGCACATGGACATTGCGGTTAAAATGACTGATCAGGCCATAAAATATGGACTGGATAAAGAATACGGGGGGGTGTACCGCGACGGACCCCTGGATGGCCCTGCCATGGTAAAGGACAAAGAATTCTGGCAAAACAGTGAAGCCCTGATTGGTTTTCTTACCATGTATAATGAAACAGGTGACAAAAAATACCTGGATGCATTTTATAATGTGTGGAATTTTGCTGATGAACATATGATTAACCATGAGCTGGGTGAATGGATGACCCTGCTTAACCGGCAGGGAGAACCCATTGATCCGCGTATCGGTAATCCCTGGAAATGTACCTATCATTCAGGACGTTCCGTGATGGAAGCCATTGACCGGATTGATAAAATACTGGAAAAATAATTAAGTACCACTAACGAAAGTTTATACCAATGGAAATAATAATAAGCATAAAAAGGAAGTTTGCGGTGCCACTGGCTTTAGCCCTTTTGACCTTTATGGTGAATTTTTCCGCGGGGGCGCAAGAAAATGCGCAACAAGAAGAAACGGTTCTGATCATTCCCGGGCATCACTGGGACAGGGTCTGGTTAAAACCTTTTGAGGTTTTCAGGATGCGGCATGTGAACATGGTGAACCACCTGATGGAGGTCATGGAGGAAAAGCCGGGTTTTAAATATTTTACCCTTGACGGGGAAACGTATAAAGCAGATAACTATGTGGAAATTCGTCCCGACAAAGCGGATCAATTTAAAAAGCTCATCGCTGAGCGTAAAATTTTTATCGGCCCCTGGTACACCCAACCGAATGTTTTTATGGTAAGCGGTGAAGCTACCATCAGAAATCTTTATTTAGGCATAACCAGGGCGAAAGAATTCGGTCATTCCATGGATATATGTTACCTGCCGGATGCTTTTGGGGTGAATGCACAGCTCCCCCAAATTATGAAGGGTTTTAATATGGATGAAATATTTTTCTGGCGTGGAATCCCAAAATCTTACCAGGGAATATTTAAGTGGACAGGTAGCGATAATACTGAGGTATATGCTTATAATTCCAAATATACGGCAGGCAATCGGTATATTATTGAGGAAATGGGGGATACGGAAGAAGGAAAAAAGGAATTTCTTGAAAGTTTCGATACTTATTATAAACAACGCCCTGTTAAGGACATTCCGATTTCACTGATTCTCAATAACCGGGATATGCAATGGGCCATTGAAGACATGCCGGAAAAAATTGAACTCCTGAATGAGCGGAGGGAGATCCTTAATGTGAAGATGAGCAATTTTGAAGATGCCTTCGAATTATTGCGAAATTATTACAAAGAACATGATCTGGAATATAAAAAATATTCGGGTGAAGTCCGGGATCACCGGGGATGGCCCATTATTGTCGCTTCGCAGTCAACCCGGATGGATTTAAAGGTGGCCAACCGGGATGCTGAGAATACCCTGGAAAAATATACTGAACCGGCAAATTCCATCTTCTGGATGAGTGGCTATGATTACCCAAATGCTCAGGAAAATTATGCCTGGTATTATTTGTTAAGAAATCAGCACCATGATAATACGGCCGGAGCAACCCATGATAATGATTACTATGCAGTCATGGCAGAGTTGCAAAGGGTGGAAGAAATTGGATGGGAACATTATCGCAAAGCAACCGAGATTCTTACCGACAAGGTGGTTCAACAGGCAGATCTGGGAAACCGGGAATATGCCCTGGTGGTTTTCAACACCCTGGGCTGGAAACGCAGTGGGGTAGAAGATGTGGTCATAGATATTCCGGAACATCTGAACATCAGAAATCCGGTGCTCAAAGACGGAGATAAAGAATATACGCTTTATCCTGACGACTATGAAAGCATACTGCGATACAGCATGAAGGATTACTCAGGAGAAAATCATTATGGTCCGAGGGTTAAAAGATATTATGCTTCCATACCCCTGAATAATTTGCCGGCCATGGGCTACAAATATTTTAAAATTGTGGATAAAAGCTTTAATACCCCTGTATGGCAGCTTAATATGGAGTCCACCCTTCGTAAGGGGGCACACAAGGCTGAAAATGAATACATCAGTGTAAGCATCAATTCCAATGGAACCATGGACATTCATGATAAAAGAACAGACAAAACCTATAAGAAAGTCCATTATTTCCTGGATGAAGGAGAAGCAGGAAGCGGTTTTGAGCACATACAACCGCTTAAAAATGAAAAAATCACAACCCTGGGAAAAGAAGCCAGGATTAGCCTTGTGCATGAATCACCATATAAGATAAGCTATAAAATTGAATGGCAAATGCAGCTTCCAAAGGAACTGGATAAGGAGTATCTTCGCAGGGACATGGACAATCTGGTGCCCTGCCGGATCAAAAGCATCGTTTCACTTAAAGCCGGTTCACCCAGGATCGACATCAAAACGACCATCGAAAACAATGCAAAAGATCACCGGTTAAGGGTATGTTTCCCCACCCATCTGGATGTTGATAAATCACATGCCCATGAGCCTTTTGAAGTGGTTAGCCGTCCGGTACCCATGCCGGAAGAGCAATATGAAGATGAAGGCCACTATTGGTTCCCGGTGGATGAATCACACCCCATGCATCATTTTGTGGATTTGTCCGATGGGGAAAAAGGAATGATGATCGTCAACAAAGGGCTTACCTTATACGAGATCAATCACCATGGGCCGAATGTTATTGAACTTGAACTGGTCCGGAGCCTGGACAGAATTCATACCGGAGGTATAGGTGCCACAAAGGATATACAAATACCGGATGCACAAATGATTGGAACCTATACCATTGAATACAGCATCATTCCGCATGAGGGTCAATGGCCCAATGCTCAAAAAGAGGCCTTTAAATATGTATATCCCGCGAAGGTGACCATGCCATTGCCCAAAGATTATAAAGGGAAAGAATTGAAGTATTTGGGACTGGACAAAAAAGGAGTTGATGAGATGCCTATGGAGCACAGTTTTGTTGAACTAACCAATGAACATATCATTGTAAGTGCCCTGAAAAAGGCTGAAAATGATGATGCTTTAATCCTGCGTATGTATAATCCCCAGGATAAAACCATTGAAACCACATGCCATGTCAGACCCCTTGAAAGAGAGGTGGCCGGGATACAGGAGGCTAATCTGATGGAACAACCCATTGAGGGAGGATTATCTTTTGATAAGGCTGAATTTGAACTGGAATTTGCGCCCAAAAAGATCATTACCCTGAAAATAGATATTATGGATTGATCCAGTGTAACACATTGTCTTTAAACATTATAATTGGAGCTTAGACCCACTAATTAAAATTAAAAAATAAGAGATGCAAAATAATAATAATATCCCAAAAACATGGATGATAGCATTAATCGGATTGCTGATTTGTTTTGGTGCGCAGGCACAAAATTATTTGTATGGTCCTGAAATAGACAACTGGAACGAGGAAACCAAACAGCAGCAACGGGAAAATGGGAAAGCATTTATCGAACAGCTCAGGGATGCAAGAGTAAATGGATTATCTGAGATTAACCTGGAACATGATCATTACCGGTTTAAGCGTTCTTTTTCTGATGATCCCGGGCTTGGCCATATTTATATTCCCAACCTGAACAATGTTACCATTAACGGCAACGGGGCAGCGTTATGGTTTGAAGATTATTATACGGCCTTCTTTATGAGGAATTGCAAAAATGTCACCTTCAAAAATCTTAACATTGATTATGACCCTGTTCCTCAATCCCAGGGAGAGGTGATTGAAATCGGAGCGAATTACGTGGTAATTCAGACGGAAGACAAATATCCTACCTGTACCGAAATCGTAAACAAAGTGGGTTCCACCAAATCAAAATTTTTTGTCTTTCAGCCGGATACCAATCTTTTTAAAAGGGAACTTCCTCATATCGTAGCCCGAAGTTTCAGCGACCAGGGAAATGGAAAAATAAGAATTAATGCTTTTGCCTATGGCGGATACGATTTAAACAAACTGGATTCCCTGGAAATAGGAGACAAGGCCTGTGTAACCTTCCATATGGGACATGGAATCAAAATTCGAAATTCTTACGACATTACTTTTGAAGATGTTAACATGTATGCCAGTCCGCAATATGGCATTGCCGCCAGCAATGGTGGAGGCGGATTAAAGTTGATGAATTTTAATATAATACCAAGGCCCGGAACGAATCGACTGATGACTTGTAATGCCGATGGCATTCATACCATCGCGACGGATTATGGACCGCATATCGAAAATTGCAGCCTGTCCGCCATGTCGGATGATGTGGTTAATATTCAATCGGATTTTGATATGATCCAGGAACAGGTGGACTCGAACACCGCAAAAATAGCCATCAAAAATTTCCTGACCATTTATGAGGGAGACACCCTGAACATTTATGATGTTCATTCACTGAACCTTAAACATACCGTAAAAATAGCGGAATTAAGAAAGTCCAATGATCCGGAAGACCTGAATGATGCGAAAGCCATTGGGGATGAATTCAATGCCAGCTTCTGGGCAGGCACCAACAGCATCATCGTGTCTTTTAATGAAAAGGTGAATCTGGAGCGGGGGGATGTCGTGGAGAAACCAACCAGGGCCAACAATGGGGCCTACATTGTTAACAACCACATGTACAATTCCTCTACACGTGGTTTGCTGGTAAAAGCCAGAAACGCCTACGTAGGCGGAAACACCATTGAAAACATTGGTGTATCCGGACTGATAATCAATTGCAGCATAGAATGGTTTGAAGGTCCTTTTCCTGAAGACGTGGTGGTGGAAAACAATACGCTCCGCGGAATCGGACATGGCTTAAATTCGCGTTTGCCGGGGGCCAACACCCTGGGTGCCCTTTGTGCTTATGCGGAATATTATGGCCGTCTGAAAAATGGGCTATATAATGTAAAAAACATCCGGATAAAAAACAATTATATTGAAGATACCCCGCTTGCCGGCATCTTTATTACCCATCTGGATAGTGGTTATGTTTACGGCAATACCATCCGGAAATATAGCAACGGCGATAAAGGAAGAATGGGCAAAAATTTGGGAATTGAACCCTTTGCCGGCATATACCTGGCAGATTCCAGGAGCGTCTGGGTAGAGGGAAATAACATAAAAGATCCGGGATATAGCGCTGAAACGGAAATAAAATACGGGCCAAATTATATTTTCCCTGATACGGCTGCTCCACCAAAGCGTGTCGATATGGTGTTCAAGACAATAGATGCGCATAATCACCAGGCGATAACGGATGGTAAAGTTTACTTGAATGACGTCTGGCATCATGCCAACGATACCGGTGTCATCGAACTGGACGACATACTCGCCGATTACTACAATATCCGGGTAGAAGCTCCTCAATATTATGCCATCGAAGATACCTTTATGCATCTTCATCAGGACTCGACCATCGTTTTTGAACTGGAACCTGATAAAAGAAGAGAAGCAACCATCACGGTCAAGGATAAAAGAACCGGTGAATCCCTGTACCGTGCCGTATTGCATTACAACAATGAGATGTTATTGACCAATAATAAAGGCATGGTAACCATAAACAAAGCAGGGTCACTGGGTTTTACCATAGAAAAGGAGGGATACTTTAACTACGGAGATACCATTTCTATGAAAAATGATACCGGTCTGACGGCTTATCTGACCCCAAATACCTCGGATATTACCGTACAGGTATCAGACAGTGCTGGAAGATTGTTCAGTGCACAGGTCGTTGTGGATTTGTATAGCCAGGCGACCAATGATCAGGGGAAAGTTTCTTTTTATAACATGCCTGCAAGGAAGGAATATGTGATAGAAGTGAGCAAAACCGGTTACAGGTCTTTAAAAGATACGGTATATCTGATGTCAGATACCCTGGTAAAGGTGGTATTGGTTCAAAAATCAACCGGCATTACCGAAAGTTCGTTAAATGATTTGGAAATATACCCAAATCCATTTAACCACCGGATTTTTATTAAACATCCGCGGGGCAACGTAAAATTATTTATTTATAATGTAACCGGACAAAAGGTACGGGAAGAAATGTTAAGCAAGGGCCTTAATCAGTTAAATGTGGCTTACCTTAGAGAAGGCATTTATTTTTTGAAAATTTATGATGACGGCCAACACGCTTGTTACCGGTTCATTAAAAATTAGAAAAAAGCATCTGGCTTAGGTTTAATGAAACCTCCATGATTAAGTGTTAATCACATACGTGCATGATCAAAAAGGAGGTTCCATATGACCTTATAAAAAATAATTTTGAACGTATGAAAAAGAAATATGATATGAGATTTGCAAGTTTTGTTTTAAAGGGTCAAAAACATGTTTTATCCGGATTACTTTTAGTGATTTCATTTATGGGAACGGCTGTTTGCAGTGACTTGAACAGGAATGGCGATAACGCCTCCGCTATAGTAAGTAAACAGAAATATCATGACGATTCGCTGTCATCAGAGAAAAGGATCATCGCCCATCATATGACCAAGAACAACCCTTATTATTTCAAGCGCTGGTATGATTTGTCCCGCTACGGGCCTGAAAAACCACCGCGTCAGCAACATCCCATTTATGCATATTACCATAAAAATTCCCGTTCATTAGAGGAATACATCAAGTGGGAAATAAAAGCAGCAAAAAAAATGGGATTGGATGGCTTTGAGATGTTTTATCCACATAATTCCTCCACGCTGCACACCGACATGGTCAACTATGATGAGCTTATAATGGCCTATTTACGGGTAATAGAAGAAAATGATCTGGATTTTAAGATTACCCTGGGGCTTTCACATCCAAAAGAGCATGGTTCGATTGATCAGCTGGCGGAAGAAATATCGGGCAGGGTACAAAAATATTTTGATGCGGTACCCCATGCCAAAGCCTGGCTAAAAACACCGGATGGCCGTTTTTTATGGCATTCTTTTGGATTAGAAAGCATATTCAGGTACCTGGATATGCCGTTTTATACTGAAAATGTGGAAACTTCCTATGCCCTGGTAGCAGAACTGATCAATAATATTGAGGAAAAACTTGACATAGAGATAGCTTTTGTTTATCATCTGCGTCCGGTGGTGACCATGAAGCGTCATGCCAACCGGCTTAACATCGATCCGAAAACCTATTACCGTCAAAACATTCATGCCATCTATGATCATTTTGCCAGCATATCGGGTTTTGCTGATATTGTGTATGATGAATCGGTTGCCTATTGGCAGGAAATAAAAAAGATAAGCGAGGAAAGGGACAAGTCATATTTTCAGTCTATATTTTTAGATTTTGCCCGGGGCGATGATGTGATTCGCTATTTGCCTTCGAAGGGTTCCTGGCATGTACAAAAGCTATTTGAGCAGGCCATTGACTGGGACTGCGATGTTATCCGGCTGATTACCTGGAGTGATTATCCTGAGGGCCATCATTTGCAGCCTGGGGTCAATCATAATTTTGGCTTTGGGGTATTGCTGAATTATTATAAAAATATCTGGAAGGGTCAACCGGAAAAGAACGATGAAGACATGGGCATTGTCTTTACCAAGAAATATGATTACCGTCTAACCCCGAGCAAGCATGTCAGCAAAGTGACCTATTTTGAACACATTATACCTGGAGAGATATACGATTCCTACCTTTCTCAGGAGCGCAACATGAACATCGTTACATTACTGACTGCACCTGGAACCCTGTATGTCAACGGCAGCCATGTTGGAATGGTCAGCGATGGGATAAGTTCGGAATATGTGCCCATTGAACCGGGACCTGTAGAAATCAGGGTAGTCCGGGGCAATGATACGGTGGTGGATTTTACCACCGAAGAATGGTTGACGGATAAGCCGGTGCGTACTGATAAGATCACGTATTCGTTTTCAAGCGAATTTAAGGAATACTATCATGATATTTTCGGGGCATTTTTTGACGGTACTTATTATACATCCAGGGATTATAACAAAAAGGCAAAATGAGAAACAATTTTAAACTGACATTGCTATTGATGATGGTCTTGATGAATTTACAAACCGGGTTTTCACAAGGTCAGCCCGTTGGTTATGTTGATCCATTTATCGGAACAGAAGGACCGGGCCATGTGTTTCCTGGGGCATCTATGCCATTTGGGATGGTGAAGTTAGGGCCTGATTGTAAAGGGCACAGTAATCCGGGTTATATCTCCGGGGAACTCATTGAAGGATTTAGCCATACACATGTTTCCGGTACCGGTGGTGGTGCCAAGTATGGGAATATTATGGTGGCACCCCGTGTGGGGGATATTGACTTAAAAGATGAAGGCAGTTCCTATAGCAGGGAGAAAGCCGAACCGGGATATTATGCCGCCTATCTGAACAAGCAAAAGGTATATTCGGAGTTAACCGTAACACATAATGCCGGATTCCACAGATATACTTTTCCCGAATCCAAAAAATCATCTTTGCTGATAGACGCCGGACACTTTCTTTTCTTTGGGGACCAGTGGGGGGAAGCCCAGGAATTGGTGGGTTCGGAAATAAATATCCTTTCCGCCACTGAAGTGGAAGGATACAATCGTGTAAGGCATGGCTGGAATTTTGGGGGGCCATATACGGTCTATTTTTATGCCCGCCTGCAAAAACCTGCTCAGGAAATGGGCACCTGGAAAGGGAAGGATCGATATCCGGCACAAAAATCACAATTTGACTCCGGTGAAAGAACCGGAGGCTGGTTCACTTTTTCCACAACCGACCAGGAAGAAGTATTATTAAAAGTTGGCATATCTTTCGTCAGTTCCCAAAAAGCCAAAGCCAACCTGGAAAACAGTATTCCCCACTGGGATTTCAAGCAAACCCGTCAGCATGCTTTCGAAAGTTGGAATAATCTGTTATCCAAAATATCGATTGAAGCCTCGGAAGAAGAAAAGACTGTATTTTATACCAACCTGTACCATGTTTTCCTGATGCCGGTGGATCGAACGGGTGAAAATCCCAAATGGGAATGTGATGCCCCTTATTATGATGATTTCTATGCCATATGGGATACCTATCGCACTTCTCATCCCCTGATGACCATACTGTTACCGGATAGGCAGACAGATATGGTAAAGGCCTTGCTGGATATTTATAAATATGAGGATTATCTGCCAGATGCAAGAAGCGGTAATTACAACGGCCGGACCCAGGGAGGCTCCAATGCGGATGTGCTTATCCATGATGCGTATGTGAAGGGACTGGATGGCATTGATTATGAGCTGGCCCTGGAAGCCATGCTAAAAAACGCGGAAGTCCCACCAGGCGGTGATGAAAGAAAGGAAGGACGTGGCGGTTTGTGGGATTATAACCGGATTGGTTATGTCTCAACTGATTACGAAAGGGCCGGTTCACGAACCCTGGAATATTCCTATTGTGACTATTGTATTGCTAAACTGGCTGAAGGACTGGGAAAAGATGAAATTCATGACAAGTATCTTGAAAAGGCATCCAGCTGGCTAAACTTGTGGGATGCTGATTATACATCATATGGTGCCAATGGGTTTATCATGCCCAAAAAAGCCAACGGGCAATGGCATAAAAACTTTAGCCTGGAAAGAAGGGCAGCCGATGGTGGAGATGTTGTGATTTTTGATGAATTCACGCGGGGTTACTGGGAAGCTTTCTTTTATGAAAGTGATGCCTGGGAATATTCCTTTTTTGTCCCCCATGATGCTAACCGGTTAATCATGGCATGCGGCGGGAAAGAGGCTTTTATCCGAAGGCTGGATACATTTTTTATCAATGATTTTTTCCAGGTCAGCAATGAACCCGGTTTCCTGACCCCGCATTTATACACTTATGCTGGAGTTTATGATAAAACTGCACACCGCTTGCATCAGATTCTTAATGATAATTATCACACCGGAAGAGACGGATTGCCAGGTAATGATGATTCAGGGGCAATGGGGGCATGGTTTGTGTTTAATGCCATGGGAATTTACCCAAACGCGGGACAGGATGTATATCTTATCGGAACGCCATTATTTGAGGAGGTTGTCATCAATTTGCCCAATGACAATACTTTACGGATTATTGCAAACGATCTGAACGACAATAACTACTATATTGAATCGGCATATCTCAACGGGCGGTCGTTAAAAAGGGCCTGGCTGAAACACGAGGAAATCGCTTCCGGAGGCATGTTGGAATTCAATATGTCAGATACCCCCGGAAAATGGGAGATTACCAGTGTTCCACCTTCTATGTCTTCCAAAACGGAATGAAGAACTGAACCTTAAAACCGCTGTATATGTGATACAAATAAATTCAGGGGATCACATCATCGAAAAAAAAATTATGATATGTTCAAAATGATATTCGACATACAGAAGTTTATTATTTATTTGAAATATAAAAGTTTAACATAACATTTATCACAGATGAAAAATAAGATTTTTTTGATATCGGCCATTTGTTCGATCGGAATCATCAACTCCTGTCAGCAGGAAGAACCAAAAGAAAAACTGCCCAACATTGTCATTGTTTTTGCTGATGACATGGGCTATGGGGATGTATCCGGGTTAAACCCGGAAGCCAAAACTTATACTCCTGCCATAGATGAATTAATAGATAACGGCCTTGCTTTTACGGAAGCCCATGCCAATGCATCGGTTTGTACCCCGTCAAGGTATGGATTGTTAACCGGCCGTTATGCTTTCCGAAATAAATTAAATGGTGGACATGTGAATGGTTTTGACCCTTCTGTGTTTGAACCTGACAGGAAAACCCTTGCCCATTTGCTTAATGAAGCTGGATATACTACTGCCTGTATTGGAAAATGGCACCTGGGATTTGACTGGGAAACCAATCCTTCCGGAGAGGTTCCCAGGCAGGATCCGGAAACCAATTATTCTAACGTTGATTATTCGAAACCTGTGAAACAAGGACCTAACTTTTTTGGTTTTGATTATTCTTTTATTCATCCTGCTTCTCTGGATATTCCGCCCTATTTGTTTTTGAAAAACCAGCGGGCCATTGATGATGACATGGTTTTGTCTTCTGATGTTTACCCCTTACGATTGGAAGATACCGAATTCGCATGGGATAAAAAACATTCTAAAGAAGATGACATTTACTGGGATAAAGGAGTTTGGTGGCGCGACGGGGAAATGGCCGAATCATTTCGCATTGAAGACTGCATGGGTGATATCGTGGATAATGGGATTCAATTCATTGATAAGCAGGTTAATGGTAATCCGGATAGCCCCTTCTTTTTATACCTTTCATTAACTGCCCCACATACACCCTGGGTTCCTGAAGAGAAGTTCAAAGGAAAATCCGCGGTGGAAACTTATGGAGATTTTATTTTGAATATTGATCATGTGGTGAGAAGGGTACAAGAAAAATTGGAGGAAAAAGGTATAGCATCCCATACCATGTTGATTTTCTCGAGTGATAACGGTGGATATTGGCCTGCTCAGGAGATTGAACGGTACGGCCATGATTCCAATTATGGAAGAAGGGGACAGAAAGGGGATATATGGGACGGTGGCCACCGTGAACCACTTATCATTCAATGGCCTGATAAGATACCTTCAGCTCAGGCATACCATCACCTGGTAAGTTTTACCGATTTTTATGCCACATTTGCAGATCTTACAGGTCAGGAATTAGAAGAAAACACTGGTGAGGACAGTTTCAGCTTTATGCATGTGCTGAACGGGGATTTGGAGAAACCAACCCGGCCTTCCATGATACACCATTCTGCTTCTAAAATGTTTGCCATCCGGAAGGATCAGTGGAAGCTTATCGATGGACAGGGATCCGGCGGATTCACCAAACCAGCAAGTGGAAAAACAAAAGAAGGCCAGCCGGAAGGTCAGTTATATAACATAGAACTTGATCCGGGTGAAACGAATAATGTATATCAGGAACACCCGGAAGTTGTAGAAGAATTAAAAAAACTGCTGGATAAACAAATTGATAAGGGATTTACCCGTCAGATTCAGGATAAGGAAAAAGAGGTGAATGAATAAGATTAATCATTCATTCAATTTTTCTTATAAAAACAATTGTTAATATTAATCTAATTGCTATGAAATTAAAAAGTATGAAAACGCTACCCCATCAAATGATCATATTGTTTTGGATTATGGCTGTCATTTGTCCATTTAACCAATTGCAATCAGTTGAAAAGCCTAATATTCTTTTTATCCTGGTCGATGATCTGGGTTGGCAGGATGTTGGATATATGGGCAGCACCTATTATGAAACCCCGAATATTGACCAGCTGGCTTCCAATAGCCTGGTGATGACCCAAGCCTATATGTATCCGACATGTGCTCCGGCAAGGGCTGCACTGGCTACAGGTAAACATAGCTTTCGCACCCAAATGTACAGTGTTGCAGCTACGGAGCGCGGTGATCCGGCGAATAGCTTGTTTTCACGACAGACCTTAACCAATGATCATACGCATTATGCCAGCGTTTTAAATGACGCGGGTTATCAGCTTATTCACATTGGAAAATGGCATTTGCTAGGGGCTTATCCCCTGGAAGAAACTTCCAAGAAATATCCTTTTGACCAGCATTTAACCCAACCGCAAAATGGTGATTTATCCTGGGTAGATAAGCACAGAAGCGCTGAAGTACAGGCATATTATCCGAAGGGAAAGGGTTATCATGAAAACATCGGAGGTACATTCTGGGGAGATCCCGCCAGAGGTTACGATAAGGGATATAAAAGCGAAAGTGGAGGTTACATTGCCCCGTTTAAGAATCCTTTCATCGAATCCGAACCGGATGATGAATGGCTGACTGACCGGCTTACCGATGAAGCAATAGGTTTTATGAAAAGCAGCCGGAATAAACCTTTCTTTGTCAGCCTGCACTATTATTCAGTTCACCGGCCTACCGTTCCCCGAGATGATGAATCATTGAATAAATACGAGAAAAAAGATCCTTGTCCGGTTACCGGTCAATATCAGGACGGAAGAGAAGAAACAGCAGCCTATGCCACCATGGTCGAAAATGTTGACCAAAATGTCGGCCGTTTATTAGAATGGCTGAATAATAATGGTTTAAGGGAGAATACGGTCATATTTTTCACTTCAGATAATGGATTCAACCACAGGCAAAGTTTTACCAATAATTTGCGGGGAAGTAAGTTTACTTTCTATGAAGGGGGACTGAGGGTTCCTGCATTGATGAACTGGCAGGGAAAGATTGAACCGGGAAAGACGAGTGAACCTATGCATTGTATTGATTATTTTCCCACTTTTCTGGATTTAGCAGGTACTGAAGGTTATGACGGACTGGTTGACGGGATCAGTCTTGTTCCAATGATCCAGGGAAAGCCCTTAAACCGGAAGGAGCCTTTGTTCTGGCACCTGGCCAGTGAAGGGGGAAATAATCCGGACAGGGCAGCTGTAACCGTCATGCGAAAAGGAAAATGGAAGCTGATCCAAAGATTAAATGAACCGGGGAAAAGTGAGTTATATAACCTCAAGGAGGATCTCAAAGAGCAAAACAACTTATTTAAAAAGAATCAGGAAAAAACAGAAGAAATGGTGGAAGCCATGGCCGAATGGCGCAAAACAAATGAGGTGCCATTGCCGCCAGCTTCTCCTTTACCGTATTAATTGTTTAATTTAATATTTATCTAATATGCAAACCATTAAAAAGTTTTTTCTGCCAATAAGCATGACATCATTGTTGATCATGTTTCTATTCCTGTTTTCCTGTAATTCAGATAATAACACAGGTTATATTTATAGTTCCGAGATTGATAATTGGAGCGAAGAAATTAAAGCAAAGCAGCGGGAAAATGGCAAAGAATTCCTGAAATTGTTAAAATCAGCCAAAGAAGAGGGTTTAAAGGAAATAAATCTAAAACATGATCACTACAGGTTTCAAAAAAGCTTTTCACCTGAAAATAGGGGACATATTTTTGCTGAAGGTTTGAGCGGATTAACCATCTATGGTAATGGTGCGGAATTTTGGTTTGAAGATTACGGAACAGCCATTAACCTGAGGGATTGCGAGAATGTGACATTCAATAATATTAGTATTGACTATGATCCGGTTCCTCAGGCGCAGGGAATCATCACAAAGGTTGGAGACAAATTCCTGGAAATTAAAAATGAAAAGGGATTTCCAACTTGTACTGAAATAAAAAAGAAAGCTGGAAATTCCAAGTCAAAGGTATTCGTATTTGATGATGAAACAAATTTATTCAAAAGGGAAGTTCCCCATATTGTAGGAAATAAATATGAGGACATCGGTGACAATAATACCCGGATTACTGGCAGGGCATATGGTGGATATGATTTTAACAATGAACCCAACATTGAGATAGGGGATAAGGTTTGTGTAGTTTTTCATATGGGACATGGCATCCGACTTAACAGATGTTATCATGTAACCCTGAATGGGGTTAACATGTATGCCAGCACACAATATGGGTTAATTTCCACTTCTGGTGGTGGTTTTAAAATGATTAACAGCAATATCATCCAGCGACCGGGCACCAAACGCTTAATGACTTGCAACCAGGATGGCATACATTTCATGTCAAATGAGATCGGTCCCCATATTGAAAACTGTGAATTCTCTGGTATGGCCGATGATGTAATGAACATCCACAGTGAGTTTGATTTGATTCAGCAGCAACTCGGACCGGAAAAGGCCCTGATTGCCATCAGAAATTTTATGGTCATTGACAAGGGTGACACTTTGAATATATATGATGGGAAGACTTACAGAAAAAAGACGGAAGCTAAAGTGATAAACATTCAGTCTTCAGATAATCCGGAATTTCTTGAGGAAGCAAAGAATATCGGCAAAGAATTCGAGGCCCATTTTTGGAATGGAGAGCATAGCATGATTGCTAGCTTTGACCGGCTAGTAAATGTAAAGCGCGGAGATATCGTGGAAAACCCGTCAAAGGGTTCTTACGACACATATGTTGGGAACAATAAGTTATATAACTCGACAACCAGAGGTATGATGATTAAAGTGAAAGATGCCATTGTGGAAAATAATCACCTTGAAAATATAGCTGTTTGTGGAATACTCACCTTTGGAAGCCTGGAATGGTTTGAAGCTGTTTTTCCTAAGAATGTAACCATCAGGAATAATACCCTTATAGGAATAGGACATAGCATGAACTCAAGAAGAGCGGGACAGAAGAAAATGGGGGCGATATGCGCCATGGTTGAATATTTTGGTCCGCTAAAGAAAGGAATATATAATGCGAAAGAAATAACCATCCAAAACAATTACATAGAAGATACCCCTCTCGCCGGTATTTTTATAGCTCATGTGGATGGGGCAAAAATCAAAGGAAACACCATCAAAGATTACAACAATGCAAAATTATATAAATTTGGCGAAGACTTTGGTGTAAAACCACTGGCCGGTATCTTCATCGCTGATTCAAAGAATATCCAGTTGGAAAAAAATCAAATTACTGATCCCGGAGTGAACGCGAAGGAAAAGATAATGTACGGGCCTTATTACGAGTCAAATGAATAGGATTACGATATTTCGCAGGATAAAAAAATAACATTTTCAACCATGAAGAATAATAAGATTATCAAACATGGTCATTTAATCTTTTACCTCGTTTTTATGACATTTTTTAGCGCAATCCTTACTGCACAAAATAAGGAAACGGATGAATATGAGGTATTAATTTTGCCGAGTAATCACTGGGACCGCCTATGGCAAATGCCGTTCGAGGTTCATAGGCTGAGAATGGTCAACATGGTTGATCATTTAATGGAAATAATGGAATCCAAGCCGGGGTTTAAGTATTTTACATTCGACGGACAAACATCGCTTATTGATGATTATCTGGATATCCGGGCTGAAAATGCAGACCGGATTAAAAAATTAATTCAAGAAGGACGGATATTGATCGGACCTTGGTACACCCAACCCAATGTATTTATGGTAAGCGGCGAGGCCATCATCAGAAATCTGTATTTTGGTATTGTCAAGGGCAATGAATACGGAAAGGTAATGAAATATTGTTACCTTCCGGATGCTTTTGGCTTGAATTCACAATTGCCCCAGATTTTGAACGGTTTTGATATTCAAGATGTGTTTTTCTGGAGAGGTATTCCAAAATCTTATGAAGGCATCTTTAAATGGTATGGAAGTGACGGATCGTATTGTTATGCATACAACAGCCGCTATTCTGAAGGAAATCATATCATCGATGAGTTGCCTTTCGGGGAGGATAAAAAAACCAACAATAAATTTCTTGAACAATTTGAAAGCTATTTCCGGAAAAGGAAAGAAGTGCTGGAAACCCCGTTTATTCCTATTGTTAACGGACGAGATATGCAATGGGCAACGGATGATTTACCTGAAAAAGTTGAATTTCTCAACAAACACTATGATGATGTTCAGATTAAAGTTTCAAATTTTCCGGAGGTTAACCGTAAAATGGTGGAGTATTATTACAATAACAAACTTGAGATGAAGACCTATACCGGTGAAATCAGGGAATATACCGGTACCGGCCCAATTCTTACTGCTTCACAATCGACTAGAACAGATTTAAAAATCGCTTCCAGAAATGCAGAAACGCTGCTGGAAAAATACGCTGAACCAGCCTCTTCATTTTTTTGGTTAAGTGGTTTTAAATATTTTGGAGCCGAATTAAATCAGGGATGGAATTATCTTATAGATAATCAACATCATGACAATACCGGTGGAGCCAGTCATGATAATGATTACCATGCTGTCATGTCTGACTTGCAATTGGTAGAAGAAATTGGAACGGAAGTGACAAGAAAAAGCACGGTGGTCATGGCCAAACAAATTTTGGAGGATTATGAAATAAAAGACAAGGAATTTGGGTTTGTTGTTTTTAACAGTCTAGCATGGAAACGAAGCGGAACAGTGGACCTTGTATTAAATATTCCGGAAAGTGCCAACATCCGGACTCCTGCAATTGTTGATGCTGAAGGAGGTAACGAATATCTTATGTATCCTGACAAAATTGAACCCAATAATGTCTATATGGGTCCGAAGGCCAAGCGCTATAGGGTCTCTTTACCTCTCAACGACTTACCGGCGTTTGGATATAAAACCTTCAAAGTTATTGATAAAAAACATAACCCCAGGGTATGGCAGTTTTATCCTGAATCTTCCTTAAAAACCGGTGTTTACAAAGCTGAAAATGAGTATTTGAAAATGAAAATAAATGAAGATGGTACATTAAACATCTATGACAAAAGAACAGGGTATACCTTTAAAAATGTACATTATTTCAGGGACGACGGCGAAGCCGGTAGCGGTTTCGAAGGAAGACGACCAATAGGGGATGAGGTGATTACAACTCTCCAATATCCTGCGCGAGTCAGCCTGTTATATGATAATCCTTATAAAATTACATATCGAATTGAATGGAATATAGAAATCCCGAAAGAAATCGACAAGGATTATGAGCGAAGAAGGATTAATGAACAGGTGGATTATAAAATTATAAGTCATGTAAGTCTCAAAAAAGGTAAACCTAGAATCGATATTGAAACAATGGTGAATAATACTGCTAAAGACCACCGCTTAAGGGTATGCTTTCCCACTTACCTCAATACTTCGTATTCCCGGGCTGAACAACCTTTTGATGTGGTTAAGAGATCCATTCCCAATTCACCTGATCAATTTGAAAACCAGGAAAACTATTGGTGTCCCGTTGATGGTTCCCATCCCATGCTGTCATTCGTTGATATTTCAGACGGTGAGAAAGGATTGATGGTAAGTAGCGACCTTGCATTGTACGAGGTGACTCCCGATTCTTCAAAAACCTTGGAGATAGATTTAATCAGGAGTCTTGACAGAATCCATACGGGTAGTATCGGAAGAAAACTGGATGTGCGCATTCCAGAAGCCCAAATGATGGGAAAATACAAATTCCAATACAGCATCATTCCACATCCCGGTAATTGGGAAGAAGGTATAAATGAAGCTTATGAATTTCAGTTTCCACCTCATATTGCTAATCCTTCAGGAATAGGTAAGGAGCTTACATACTTAAAAAGTAAGAGAAAGCTAAAGGATAAAATGCCATTGTCATATAGTTTTATAAATTTATCCAATAAAAACATCATGATTAGCGCTATCAAAAAGCATGAAAAGAAAAATGCCCTGATTATAAGATTGTATAATCCTTCAGATAAACGTCAGAAAGGCACATTAGATGTGAATCCACTGAATTTTGTGATAAAGGACGTAAAAATGGTAAATATGATGGAAGAGCCCGTGCAAACCACGAGTATGAATATAGATTATGATAATGATGGAGTGAGCATCAATGTTGAGCCAAAGAAAATAATCAATTTAATGTTTGAAATGGGAGGCTTAAATTAATATTTATCTAGTATGAAAATAATATCAAATGCCATATTGATGTCCATGATTTTTCTCGCAAACATTCCTGCCGGTAATATTTTTATACAGGGTTTATCGGCACAATCCCACAATGATAAATTACTTTTTAAATCGGGATTTGAAAAAAAGGTGTACATAGGAGATGAAGAAAGGCCCGCTCATTATTTCATTGATATAAAAGGTTCGGACGGTATGGACTGGGAAAAGGATTTGGAAGAAGGAATTCCCTTTGTTGATAAGTTCTGGTTAAATTTTGTTCATGCCTCGATTCCTGAAGAAGCCCTGGCTGAAATTATTTCTGATCCTGTGAACCAGAATAACAAAGTGTTGTATTTTGAGAATAGAAAAGATGCCGGCAAAGATGTGACCTCAAGGACTCAAAATGAACTGGTATTTAACCGTAAAGGAGAGACTTTTTCAAAAGGATTCATCAGGTATAAATTTTTCCTTCATGATAATATCCAATATTTGCGTCATTATCCGGAAAAAATTACCTGGTTTACCATAACAGAATGGTGGGAACATCATGACCCGTCATTGGATGGTAATATGGCAGGAAAAAGCAGGGTTAAGCTCTCCATTAATAAAAATGCAGCAGAAGGAAATGAATTATTCTGGCACCTGGAAGCACAAAAGACACAACCCAGTAGCGAAGCATTTAATACGATCTGGGCTAAATACAACAAAACATTACCTGTCATTACCGGTAAATGGTTCATCATGGAGCAATTTTTCAAACCAGGAGATGATAAGACTGGAAAGGTATGGATTGCCATTGTCACCAGTGACGGAAAACGTCATGTGCTTTTCGATGTGAATGATTATACGCAGCATCCAGATAATCCACAAGCTTACAGGGCATGGCAATGTTTCAAACTTTATACTAGCGCGGAAATTATAGATTATATGAGAAATGCGGGAAAACCAGTTGCAGGCTATTATGATGATTTTGAGTTTTGGAGCGGTTTTCCTCCCGATGTTAAACAATAATGCAAAATAGATCCAACTTATATGAATTAAGTATGATAACAAACATTGCAATAAGTCTGGTAAAAAAAAGGCATGGGGGATATGGTTGATCACCGGAATAATTGGGGGAAGCAACCTTGAATCACAAGAGAAACCTAATATATTGTTCATATAAGTGATTCTACTTATTTTACAATTGAAAACCGGAATATGAAACCTCCATGATTAAGCGCTAATCACACACGCGCATGATCAAAAAGGAGGTTCCATATGACCTTATATAAAATAATTTCGAACATATGAAACACCCATGGCAAGTAAAGTTTGACACACACGCGCATGATTAAA
>CAYFUP010000006.1:0-35910 GCA_964346235.1 uncultured Bacteroidales bacterium
TTTTTTTTTTGAAAGCAGTTAATTTTTATTAATTTTATGATTGCTAAAAAAAGTGTTGAATCTAAAAAAAGGATAGATTATGACATTAACTTTCAATGAATTAAGACGTCTTAAAGACAGTTTGCCACCAGGTAGTATGCATAAGATTGCTAAAAAATTAGATTTAAATGTTGAAACCGTAAGAAATTACTTCGGAGGAGCCAATTACGACAGAGGGAAATCAGCAGGGATACATTTGGAACAAGGACCTGATGGAGGAATTGTTACGTTTGATGATCCATCTATTATAGAATTAGCGCAGCAACTTTCTGAAGAAAATCAGTTAAACTAATTTTTATGCAATCATTCATTCATTTATAAAGCAGGAAAGAAAATATCTTTTTTGCTTTTTTTGTTTAATTTGGATTTTCCGTCAGCGCTCTCTAACTAATTCGTGTTCGTCTTTAAAGTCGGGGAAGAACTTTAATAAACGAGCGGTAGTTTAGAAAGTACCCATTGCGAAGCTGCCATATGCTCAACTTAAGCACCAGTTATTTACAGCATCTCAACTCCCGACTCTTTAAAGCTCGCCTGATTAGTTTCAGGCAACCAATGAGAATCATTTAACAGTAATAAGTTAATTTTCAGAAATATACTTCCGTCCTGATGTTCTCAGGCGGTACACCCTGCTCCTCAAGAATATCAAAAACATCATTAATCATGGCAGAATTTCCACAGAGGCAATACAGTGCGTCTGGCTGTCCCGGATTTTCTTTCAGATAATGAGTAACCCTTCCATGATAATCACCATTTCTATCCCGGGTAGTGCACAAAACGTATTGATCCGGATTATAAAAATAGCTTTCATAATTTTCGCTGGCATACCTCACCCCATGTAATACTTTATAGTTTAATTTCTTATGACTTCTTATATAACTATGAAATGGCGATATACCGGTACCTGTGGCTATAAGGTAATACATCCTGCGACTCATCTCGGATTTATCGATAACAAAAAAGCCAAAAGGACCTTCAAGCTCAATAAAAGCTCCAGGTTTCAGGTTTTTAAGTATTTTCGATAAATTTCCATCTTCCACTTCCCTGATCAGTAATTCAAGATAGTTGTCATGTTCTGCGCTGTATATGGAATACTCCCTTGATTCTGATGATCCGGGTAAACGAACGATGATATATTGTCCGGCGCTGAAATTAAATCCTTCTTTTCTTTCAAACCTTATCACAAAAGTGTAATCAGTAAGACTTCTGACCGATAGTATTTTTGCTTTTATTTTGGTATCCAATAATTGATTGTTCATCTAAAAAAAATTTATAGTTTCACTTTTGATATTACATAAAATAATTTATTTCATGTTTAATTGGTTTTAATATAATTTTAATGCTCTGTTTAGGCTTTATTTAGTGACACTAAGCAAAATAACCAATTATTCTAAAGTGGTTTTAAGAAGGCTTCAAGAACAAGGCATGCGAACCTTAAGCATCAGGAGTTTACTAGTCGTAAATGACTGGTGCTTAGGGTGAGCATAACGCAGTTGTTGACGTTTTCTTAGAACCACTATTTAAAGCCTTTAATAAATCAGGCAAAAACATGTCTTTCTGCCCGGTATGAAGAACGAACCATAGGATGGCTTTCTACGTAAGAAAAACCTCTTTTGTATCCTTCCTTTCAATCATACATAACATTATTTTTAATAATGGATAAATATAGAGACGGCCAGAAGCATATCCGTGGATAAGACCACAATCACATTTCCTCCTAATGCCGGTATTAGCTTATTGATATCATTGTAATAATTCAATGCAGTAATGCTGGTTTTTATGGCCACCGGAAGCGGAATCAGGGCCAGGTATAACCAGTATGTGGAAACACCAATTATCGGTAACAGAATAATGGTCAGAAAGGTTAAAAACAAACCCACCGAATAAATAATGGCTGCCTTTCTTTTTCCAAACTGAATCACCAGGTGGTTCCTGCCACCGGCCTTGTCCGCCTCTACATCCGGGAATTCATTTAATAACAATAATAAAGCGGTTAATATACCCGGAGGCAATGATACATACAACACTTCAGGAGGTATCAAGCCTGCCAGGGACATGGATGGTTCTGCTGACAGTGCGATATAGGCCCCAATTACCACCAGGGTACCCAGTGATAATCCTGATAATAATTCTCCTAGCAGATATTTAGCAAAAAAATTGGTATATCCAATGATAGAAAGGGCTCCGATAACCATAATCAAGGAAATCAGCCAATGAGCTGAAAATGAGAAATATATCCCTATCACAAATGCCAGCAATAAAGAAATGATGGCAGCCCTCATCACACTGGAAGGCTTAAGCTGTCCGCTAATCAGAATACCACTGCCCCCGCTGAATGGTGTCTTTTTTGTGTTAAAATCAATTTTTGTCCTGTAATCTGAATATTCATTAAAAAGGTTTACGGAAATATGTGCAGAGACAATTCCCACCACCAGCAATAGAATATGAATGATATCCTCTCCGGTCAGACTCTCCAAACCATACTTAAAAGCCAAAGCAACACCAAGAGCTACGAGGAATACAGAGAGAATAAGAAAATTGGCCCTCATTTCTTTGAGCCAAATGGTTAACTTTTTTTGATCTTCCATCAGTATATGTTTAAATTATAATATTAATTTGATTTTCTCAATTGCATAGCGAAACCATGTATAGTAACAATTTTAATCCATTCTGGTTTAGCATTTATCCGTTATTTTGAAAGCTTTGACAGCTGACCGGAATGATGTCAATCTTTTCACGGGAAAAGAATGTCTCCACGCTAGAAAAATGGGATGTAAAACCCAGCATATATCCGCCACCGCCTGCTCCGCACAATTTTAATAAAAAATTCTGAGATTTGATGCCATGATTGAAGAATTCCAAAAATCTCTCCGGTATTAGCGTTGAAAACTGAGTCATTTGCATGGTGGACAATTCAGTGAGGCAATCAAAAAAATTCATTCTATTACCGGAAATGAAATGATCAACACACTGGTTATTAACCGGAATATATTGCTGGGTCATCCATGTTTTAAATGCGGCATTCTCTGTTTTTTGAAGAAAACTATTTACCAGTTTGCCGGTATTTTTCGGCTCCCCTGCATTCAGTAAAAAAATGGCATGATCGTCCTCCAGCATCATGGAAGCCAGTTCTGTCATTTTAATGTCTGTATTATTGCCCAGATACAAAGGAACTTTGAGATAACAGCTTAAGGGATCAAGGCCTGAACTTGTGCCATGAAAGTATGATTCTACCTGTGACAGAATATTCCTGAGTCTTGCCAGCTTTTTGGCTGTAAAAGTTTGTGTTTTTTTCACTTCATCATAATGTTGAGGGCTTGTTTTAGAACTTGTTGCTGCTTCCTGCCCTTCTTCCGGAGCCAGATTATTTTTATCCAACGCATACTTCGAATATATGGCTGCACTCAGGGCTCCCGAACTACCCAATCCATAACCCATAGGGATGGATGATTTAAAAAACAACCGGTTGTCCAGATCTTTTTTAAACCTTTCAAAATCATATCTAGCAATCAATTTGTCGTTTTCAGCAAGCCGGCGCAAATAATGATATAAATCCCTTAATACCCTGTTTGAGTCATGCCCGTTTTCTTTACTAAAAGTCAGGTATCCCTGAAAATGTTGATATGGAATGATAAGTGCCTTGGAATTCAATATAATACTATATTCTCCAAAGAGTAATATTTTAGAAAAAAATGAATCTGGTTGCTTAAACCGCCTGTTCTTATGTGCCGTCATGAGCATTCAATGATTCTTTGCATGTTTATAATAATAGTCTTTACCTATTTTATGACTGATGCCATTATTAGCTGATTTGCAAGGGTCCCTCTCCCACGCCATCATCTATCCATTTTTCATTCTCCAAATGGCCCAATAATTCTTCCCGGATAAACCGGTGCATTGAAAGATTGTCTTTTTCAAAAAAAAGTAGATGGACATTAGCTCCGGCATCCAGGGTATACCCCATAGACATGTTTGCTTTTTGCCTAAATGTATTAATGGCATTGATGATTTCAATAGTTTGAGGTTTCATTAACATCACACCGGGCATAGAGCTTAATAATAGCGAATGTAATATATTTGCTTCATGTTCCGTTATTTGAAAGAATTCTTTTTCATTCCCATCCTTGAGGGCATTAAGCAAATAACGCAAATTGCCATGGGCCAGTTTATACCTGGAAGCTGCAAAAGGATGATTATTCATCATTTGATGTCCTTCGCTGCTGCTGATGGCTTTTGATTTTGAAGATACAATTAAAATCGCATTCCTGAGATGAAAAAATTTAGGATGTATTAAGTGATTTAACGGGATTGCATATTCGTCAGAAGCTTTTTCAACCAGAGAAGTATTTCCCCATAGGGAGAATCCCGGGAAAACTGATCTTGCAGCACTTCCAGAGCCAATACGGGCAATGAAGGAAGCCATTTCTTCAATGGTACCATATGGGAGCGTTTGTGTAACCAACTGGTGAAAACTGGCAAGACATAAGGCCAGGGAACTGAAAGCCGAAGCAGAAGAAGCAATTCCTGAGGAATGAGGAAAACTGTTCTCACTTTCTACGTTAAAATGATATTCTTGGATTACAGGCATATACACTTTCAGGTCATGAAAGTAACGAATGATCCTGCTTTTAAAATGCGCATGGGGTTTCCCTTCAAAAGAAAAGTCAACCCATGCCTCATCCGGCGTTTTTTCTTTGAAACTTATGCGGGTTTGTGTAGATGATTCCTTTAAAACAAAGCTGAGGGATGGATTTTCAGGAAGCTGACCACCCTTTTTACCCCAATATTTAAGCAAGGCAATATTTGAAGGACTCTTCCAGGTTATGGCATTTTGCATGTTGTGCTGACTTTTCAATTGTGCATATTTTGACGATTTAATACCAGTTCATCAAAGCTGAAGAGATCGTAAATTTGTTTACCGGCCAGGTAATTTTTCAGGTCTTCTCTTGAATGTTCCCAGATAAGCATCATGAAGTCTCCACCCCATGCACCCAGCGATTTTATTTCGCCTTTAAAATCATTAAACAGTACATCCTTGATTCTTTTTAACTTTAATATACGTGAAACGATTAATTCATGTTCTTTAACAAGCATTATGAATTCCTGAAGACTTTTCGCCGTAGCCATTTTTTTTGTGATTTCAGAAATCATATCAATTTCTCGTCGGACTTTCCAGAGTAATTTTTTTGATTTGGCAATGCTTTTTTCTGAGCTTTGCTTAATGCCTACCGGAGCAAAATAGATGTATTTTTTAAATTCCGGATTAAAATTTACGGGATTTATCAGGGGTTTATCAGGGGATGTTTGATAGAAAATCGGATTATCACGCAAGGCACAGGCAATATCGTAGCCCGATCCGGCTGAAATCAGTTTATTCAATTCAAATGCATTCACTTCAGCCCATTGACTGATATTGGAAACCAGAGAACTGCTGCTTCCCAGTCCCCAGTTAATATCAAAATCTACTTGCGACAAAATATCTTTTTCAGGAGCAGATTCAAGAAATTCCGGATTCAGTCTTCTGGCTTGTTTTAATATCAGGCTAAGAAAATCAGCCATATTATGGTTATTTGACATTTTCCAGCTAAGGCTATCAGCAAATAATGTCCCTTCAAACCAGGGTTTATTCAGGTACCTGCTTTTCCAGTGTATCAAGTTGCTTTTTTTATCACTGTGATCGTTCACTGTAAGCCTTTGTCCGTATCGCACCGGGACAGCCAGGGCCAGCGCCCCTTTTAAAACAAAGTATTCGCCTGAAATCAAGAGCTTACCATTGGAATAATATGTATTTGTTGTTTTGCTCATGGACTTTTGTCCTGGTTTTTAACTTTTAATTTTCCAATATATTCTTTCACGGCGGCGTATGATACAGGCTTCTCTTTGAAATGCTTTTTGACTTCTTCCATGGCCAGCTCATCCAGTTCAAAATGCCTGAGGATATTTGAAAGATGCATTTTCATGTGGCCTTTTTGAATACCGGAAGTAACCAATGAAGCCAATGCGCTGAAATTATTGGCAAGACCAGCAGCTGCTGCAATGCCCATCAGTTCTTTTGCCCCGGGGTTTCCCAGCATTTCCAGGGATCGCTTTACCAAGGGATGTATATTGGTGATGCCTCCTTTTGTTCCCAGGGCAAGAGGAACTTCCAGCTCATATTTAAATACATGGTCATCCACTGAAACCCGGGTTAGGCTTATATATTTTCCTTCTTTGGCTGCAAATGCATGTCCGCAGGCTTCTACAGCCCTCCAGTCGTTTCCTGTGGCAAGCAACACAGCATCCATTCCGTTAAAGATGCCTTTGTTATGGGTAACTGCCCGGGATGTATCCGTATTTGCAATGCGTACAGCAGTATAAAAACGTTGAGCAAAGGCATGTGCAGGAAGTTCATGACTAAAATGCTGTAAATCTTCAACAGGTGTTTCAACATGGCATCTTACTTTACAGTTGGGGGTGTAGTTCGATAAGATGGACATAATGACAATCATATCGTCATTGTCCTGAAAAAAGTCCTTTAAACTGACTGCAAATTGTTCCAAACAGGAGTTAATAAAGTTGGCTCCCATGGCATCAGCTGTTTCAAATACACCATGAAGCTGGTAATAGTTGGGAATGTCAGTGGTTTTATCCATCAATTGAATATCTTTTATTCCTCCCCCTCTGTTTTTCATTCTTTCAGCAATATAACCTGATTCCTTGTATATTTTTTGTTTAAGTTCTGCAAAAGCGTCACGCAAAACTGTCTGGTTACCATTCCACAAGAAATGAACCTGACCGGATTTTTCCGTTTGCATGACTTCGCAATGAAATCCACCATGGCTGGCCCAGAATTTGGCACTTTTTGATGCGGCCGCAACCACCGAACTTTCTTCAATGACCATGGGAACATGATAAAGTTGACCATTGATAAGAAAATTGGGTGCTACAGAAAAAGGCAAGTGAAAATTGGTAATTGCATTTTCCGTGAGTTCAGTGAAAATCTTTTGCTTTTCTTCTTCCTGATGCATATAGGATTTCAATTCTGCCAATACTTTTTCAGGATTTGGAAAGAAAGAAGCAATCTTTTTCAACTTTTCATTGCTGGTATATTTAGAGAATCCGTTTATAAACTCCATGATGATGGTATGCTGTTATACTCCGGTGCACTGACTATCATTTGTTAATTTCTCTGATTTTTAGATAAGACTCCGCGATTTGAAGACCGGTAATCTGGTGACTAATAAAGTCTTTCAAGGGCTCATAACCCATTTTGGCTTGTTTCAACATGGCAGATCCTTGTCCGTAAACGGTTTTGAATTTGCTTTTCTTCATCAGATAAAAACCGTCAAGAAATGATTTGATTCCACCGCTAATGATGAGTTCGTCACACAGTATGTTTATGCCCATTGCTTTGATCCTGTTGGCGGTTTCTACCATCTGAACCGCGGTATGTCCTATAGAGGCCAGGGGTTTCAGTGCATCCATCTTGGGCTCATCTCCCCGGAGCAGTTCCACAATGGCAAAATTGGTTCCGCCATAGGCACCGAAATCAATGGCTGCCAGGGGAAGAGATAAAAGCCTTTCCAGGCTTTCAGGACCGAATCCCTGTCCCACTTCTTTCACAATTATTTTAACATCAAGCTTATCCAATACCCGCTGAATGGTTTCAACGGGAGCAAAATCCAGTTTGTCCCCTTCCGGTTGAATCCATTCCTGCAAAGGGTTTACATGGATAATGAGTCCGTCCACTTCCAGTTTATCAATGAGTTCTGAAATTTTATCAAACTGTTTTTCTTTCACCAGTTTTTCAACCTGCGCTATCCCCAGGTTGGCAAAGAATGGACTATCATCTCCTATGATTTTCCGTAAGTTGAATTGTTCGATGAATTGGTTGCTTTCCAAAAGGGAACGGCAGGAACCCAATCCCATTCCCATGCCAAATTCATGACATGCCCTGGCCAGGTTATGATTGATGGCCTCAGCCTTTGGTGTTCCTCCAGTCATGCTGGATATCCAGATGGGGGCAGTCATCTTCTTTCCGAGAAACCTGAATGGGGCAAGAATTTTATCAGGATGTTTATGGATTAGGGGTTCATAAATGAATCTTTCATCCACCGGAATCTTATCAGTTTGCGATTTTAAAGCCAGATCGATATGTTCTTCTTTTCTGTCGGACATAAACGCAATTTGGAATTTTTTGCTTCAACAAAATAAATGATTTTGAATCAATTATATTGAAAAATGGTAAAGATTTAATGAAATTGCCATGAATGGTTATTCATACGGCTCATCTTGTGAGTCTTCATCTTCATCAGGAGTAGCATCCAATTTTCCTTGAAATCACAAGTCGCAATATTTCACTGGTGCCTTCACCTATCATTAACAGTCTTTGATCCCTGTAAAAACGTTCAATATCATTTTCCTTAAGCAGTCCATAAGCCCCAAACAACTGAATGGCATTATCAACTACTTCTTTGGATACATCAGAAGCATAGAGTTTGATCATGGCAGCCTCTTTGGAAAAAGGAAGTCCTTTG
This sequence comes from uncultured Bacteroidales bacterium, assembly GCA_964346235.1. Taxonomy (GTDB): domain Bacteria; phylum Bacteroidota; class Bacteroidia; order Bacteroidales; family CAYFUP01; genus CAYFUP01. The sequence continues at coordinate 8,553 of CAYFUP010000006.1, forward strand.
TCCTTGAGCAACACCGTATTATACAGGGATGTTCGTACCATTTGAATTTTGGTGGCCATGTCAGCCAGCTTGAAAGCATTTGCCTGAAAACTGGCTATGGGTTTACCGAATTGCTCTCGGTTTTTAGCGTATTGCAATGCCATCTCGTATGCACCCTGGGCCAATCCAAGTCCCATTGCGGCTATACTCAACCTTCCTGCATCGAGTGTTTCAAGCATTATTTTTAATCCTTTTCCCCTGGTTCCAAGTAAGTTTTCACCAGGCACTTTGCAATCATTAAACCGAATTCTTGATGTATCATTTGACCGCCATAACATCATGTTTTTAATCGGTTCGGCGGAATATCCAGGGGTATCACGTTTCATAATAATGGCAGAATATTCAGGTTCACTTCCATTTTCTGCTGTGTTGGCCAGCACTGTAATACCTGCGGACATGTCTGCGGATGCATTGGTGATAAACATTTTGTTCCCATTGATAATCCACTGATTGTCTCTTAAGGATGCCCTGGTCTTCACATTTTTAGCGTCCGAACCAGCCGTAGATTCGGTAAGGCCAAATGCCCAGATGGCCTCACCGGTTGTAAGTTTTGGCAAAAATTTCTCTTTTTGTTCCTGTGTACCATAATAATAGATCGGAGCTATTCCCAGGCAGTTATGTGCTGCCACCGTGGCAGCCTGGGAACCATCTATCCTGGCAATTTCCTCTAAGGCAATGATAAAAGAAAGATAGTCTAGGTTGGCCCCTCCATACTCTTCAGAAATAAACATTCCGAATAGCCCTTCTTTTCCAAGTTTTTCAGTCAACTCGGCTGAGAATTCTTCTTTCTCATCCAGCTTTTGAGCCACCGGTTTTATTTCATTTTCAGCGAAATGCCTTACTTTTTCTCTTATTTTGTGATGCTTTTCTTGCGTTAAGATATGATCCATAAATAATTGTTTAAGCCGGGTTCAGTTTTAATAATGCCATGTTTTCGCTAACCAGCTTGCCCTCCATCACATTAAGGTCCTTGATGACACCTGGAAATGGAGATTTTATCTGGTTTTCTATTTTCATTGATTCAATCACCATAATAACATCACCTTTATTAATATGTTCATCATTTTTATAAAAAATTTTAACAATTTTTCCAGCTATAGGTGAGAATATAGTTTCATTTATTTTGTATTCATTACCTTTGTTTTTAATAACAAAATTATTATTGTCTAATATATTTCTTTTAATATTAAACATTATATTATCTATTTCTATTATTTTTTCTTGCTTCAAATTTGTAATATGGGCCTGATATACCTTATTGTTTACACTGAAAGACATGATATTATCATGCCATTGTAAAAAAACAACCTGGTAATATTTTCCATTGATATTGGTTTTCAGGGCCTTATCAAACAGTTTAATGAATCTGATTTGATGCAGGTTATTATTGAGTTTAATTTCAGCATTTTGTAAGATTCGCCAGGGTCCCAAACTATTCCAGGGAGATTTTTTTTCATGGGCGGAATGTTTAAAATGGTCTGACAAGATAGAAGCCAGAATGGGCATACTGGGATCCGCTCTTTTATTGGCTTCCCGGATTTTTTCTATGATTTCATGCTTTGCTCTGTCCAGAAAAGCAATGGAAATATTTTCATTCACAAAATCATTATGATTCAATATCTCTTTCAGGAATAGCTTATTGCTTTTTATGCCGTGTATCTTTGTTTCGTTAAGGGCCCTGATAAGTTTTAATCTGGCTTCTTCTCTTGAAGGTGCATGACTGATGATTTTAGCAATGGTCGGATCATACTGATGATGAATCCATCCTTTCTTTTGAATGGCGGCATCTACCCTAATGTTTTTGGATTCCGGGTTTTGAAAAAAATATATCCGACCAGGGGAAGGTTGATAGTTTTCTTCGGGATCCTCTGCATATAAGCGGATTTCTATGGCATGTCCCTTTGTGATGATATCTTCTTGTCTGAGAGGTATTGGAAATCCTTGTGCCACCAATAATTGCCAGTTAACCATATCTATTCCTGTCACCATTTCCGTCACTGGATGCTCCACCTGTATCCGGGTGTTCATTTCCATAAAATAATGGTTTCCATTCTTGTCCAGCAGGAATTCCACTGTTCCGGCACCCTGGTATTTAATGGCTTTAGCAAGATTCACGGCATCTTTGGAAATTTTTATTCTTTGTTCATGGCTAAGGGCATTCGAAGGGGCCTCTTCAATGAGTTTCTGATAGTTTCTTTGCACTGAACATTCTCTTTCATAGAGACTGATAACATTTCCTTGACGGTCGGCCATTATCTGGACTTCAATATGTCGGGCATCAGGAAAGTAATCTTCTATAAAAACCTGATCATCATTAAAATATTTCTTTCCGGCTGATTTCGCTTTTTGAAGTCCGCCTGACAATTCTTCCGGTTTGGAGACAATGGCCATTCCTTTTCCTCCACCCCCCCCTGCCGTTTTAATGATAACGGGATAATTCAATTTATCCGGATTCACCGTTTCATGATATTGGGCAATCATGGGGATATTTAAACCGCTGGCAATTTCCTTGGCTTTGACCTTATTGCCCATCAATGTGATGGCCTTTGCATCCGGACCAATAAATCTGATGTTGTTTTTGACACAGGATTCTGCCAGGGCCGAATTTTCTGAGAGGAAACCATAACCGGGATGTATGGCATCACAGTGATATTCTGAGGCTATTTGAATCACGCGGGATATGTTCAGAAATGTATCTTGGAGGCTTCCTTTTCCTAAATTAACGGATTCATCAGCCATTTGAACATGCCAATCTTCCGCTTCCCCTTCGGCATATAAGGAAAGGGTCTTCATTCCAAGTTCTCGGGCAGTTTTAATAATCCTGACTGCAATCTCTCCCCTGTTGGCAATTAAAAGTTTATTTATCATCGTCTTTTTTTCTGGTTAGGAAGTTTTTTATTCTGGTTTGTACAACATTGCTCACCCTGAGGTTTGCCAATATCCCGGCCAATCTCTCATTATTCTGTCTAGATATGCCAATATTATGTGATTCCTCATTAAGCAGGCTTTTTATTAGCTTCAGTGCATTGGGTTCCCCTTCAAGAATTTGGTTTATTCTTTTCGCAATCAGTTTTTCCTGGTCTTCTGCAGGAAGGATCTCATTTACCAGTCCGAATTCCTTAGCTTCTTTACCACTGATTTTTGTGCCGGTTAACATCAGCGACTTAGCGGTGGCTTTACCCATTCTGTTTACCACATAAGGCATGATCATTGCCGGCACCAATCCCATCTTTACTTCACTGAAAAAAAACTTAGTATCTGGATGCGAATAAATGAAATCACAGGCTGAAAGCAATCCTATGCCACCCCCAATCACCGAACCGTGCCCTATGCACAGGGTGACTTTTTTGATATGATAGAGTTCGTATAATAATTCACTAAATGACTGGGCAGACTTAATATTCTCCTCATTCGATATATCTTTACCTCTTGTAATCCATTTTAAATCCGCTCCGGCAGAAAAAGAAGCTCCTTTTCCCCTCAGCACTATCAGTTGCATTTCCTTGTTGTTGTTTAAAGAATCCAAACAATCCCTTAACTCATGAATCATTATTTCATCCACTGCATTATGCTTATCCGGCCTGTTCAGCCACAAATGAGCAACTTGTTGGTTTCTTTCACATATTATGGTATGATAAGATGCCATTTTATTAGGGTATATCAAAGTATATGATGGGATTCACGGATATTAATATCCTGTCCTCTTCCTATAATAAATATAAAATGATACAAACACAAATTATTTTACTTGGTTCAAAAGCAACCTGTCCTACATCCTGAAAATACCATATGCGGGGTCGGGAAATTTTTTATTAAGAGAGATGGAGATGCATAATCCGAGGATTTTTCGGGTATCCACCGGATCAATTATCCCGTCATCCCATAACTGGGAGGTGCTTTGAAAGGCTGAATTTTCCTTGTATTTTTCCATAATGGATGTCTTTAGCTTTTTTTCTTCTTCCGGGGACATCATGTCATCCTGGGCTTTTTTTACAGTGAGCATCACATTGGCGGCCTGCTCGGCGCCCATGACAGATATTTTAGCATTGGGCCACATAAACAAAAACCTCGGTTCAAATGCCCTGCCGGCCATGGCATAATTTCCAGCCCCAAATGAACCTCCTATAATTATGGTAAATTTAGGAACCTGGGCATTGGCAACCGCATGCACCATCTTTGCTCCATGCTTGGCGATGCCTTCGTTTTCATATTTCTTGCCTACCATGAATCCGCTAATATTTTGTAAAAAGACGATCGGAATTTTTCGAAAATCACACATCTCTATGAAATGAGCAGCTTTTAATGAAGTTTCAGAATATATGACGCCGTTATTGGCAATTATACCAACAGGATATCCCATAATCCGTCCAAAGCCAGTGACTATGGTTTTGGCGTAATTCTCCTTAAATTCATGAAATTCACTTCCGTCAACGATGCGCATAATGATTTCATGAACATCATATTGCTCTTTTATATCATTTGGGATGATTCCATATATTTCCTCTACATCATAAGCAGGGGACACTTCCGTTTTCATATCCATTTCCTGTTTTTCAGCAGGTTTCAGATTATAAAAAATATTCCTGCAAATCTCAATGGCATCCTGATCATTTTCCGCAATGTGATCCGCAACTCCGGAGACAGTCGTGTGAACCTCGGCTCCTCCCAGTTCCTCGGCGGACACATCCTCGCCGGTTGCAGCTTTCACCAGCGGAGGACCCCCAATAAAAATGGTTCCCTGGTTTCGTATGATGATTGTTTCATCACTCATTGCCGGAATATAGGCTCCTCCGGCCGTGCAAGACCCCATCACTATTGAAATCTGGGGAATTCTCAGGGATGAAAGCCTGGCCTGGTTATAAAAAATACGGCCAAAACCGACTTTATCTGCAAAAACCTTATCTTGTTCCCTTAAATAAATGCCACCTGAATCCACGAGATAAATGCAGGGCAAATGGTTTTGCATGGCTATCTCCTGTGCCCTGATGTGTTTCTTAATGGTTTCTTCTACATATGTTCCACCTTTTACGGTAGCATCATTGGCTATCATCATGGTCTCTTTCCCATGAACCAATCCGATACCTGTTATAATGCCGGCTGAAGGAAATTCATTGTTATATTTATTATATGAGGCCAGTGCTGATAACTCTAAAAATGGAGTTCCTTCGTCCACCAGCATGTCAATTCGCTCCCTGGCAAGCAATTTTCCACGCTCCCGGTGTTTTTTTAAAAGTTTCTCTTCACGGTTTTCAATAATCTTTTCAAGCTTTGAATAATATTCATCCAGTATTTCATAATATTGATCTTTCTTTTTGCTAAAATCCTTGCTTCTTCTGTTGATATTGGTCTGCAGCTTTTTCATTTAGAATTAGGTTTTTTATGGCGAAGGTATGTTGTTAAATCATCCCCAGGGTCTTCATAAAAAAGGCATATTCCCTGGCGGTTTCCTTATATCGCCTGAACCGACCGGATTCGCCGCTGTGACCGGCACCCATATTCGTATATAACAATAACAGATTATCCCCTGTTTTGTGATCCCGCATCTTGGCTATCCATTTTGCCGGTTCCCAGTATTGTACCTGGGAATCATGCAACCCTGTAGTTACCAAAAGGTTTGGGTATTCCTGATTCGAAACATTATCATAAGGAGAGTAAGACAATATATACTCATAATAGTCCTTTTCATTCGGGTTACCCCATTCATCGTATTCACTGGTTGTTAAGGGAATATCTTTGTCAAGCATGGTCGTTACCACATCCACAAAAGGCACAGCCGCTACCATCGCATTAAACAAATCCGGTCTCATGTTTACCACGGCGCCCATCAGCAGTCCACCTGCACTTCCCCCAATGGCGCAAAGTTTATCAGGACTGGTGTAGCCTTCATCAATCAAATTTTCAGCACAGGCAATAAAATCATAAAAGGTATTTTTCTTTTTTAACAGTTTTCCCTCTTCGTACCAGCTTCGGCCCTTGATCTGTCCGCCCCTGACATGTGCAATGGCAAATACAAAACCACGATCCAGTAAACTCAAACGAACAGAACTAAAATACGGATCAATGGTATAGCCATAGGAACCATACCCATACAAAACCGTCGGGTTTTCTCCGTTTAATTGAATACCCTTCCGGTAAACCAGTGAAACCGGAACTTTGGCTGAATCGCTGGTCAGGGCATAAAGCCTTTTTGCCTCATAATTTTCAGGGTCAAATGGCCCAAGTACTTCCTGACGTTTTTTAAGCTCCCTCTGACGGGTTGTCATATGATAATCGTACACTGAATTTGGGGTTGTTAGCGAACTGTAATGAAAACGCATCTTTTCGGTATCAAATTCGGGATTCTTACCGGTATATACTTCATAAACCTCTTCATCGAATTCAACAAAGTGTTCCTCGTCGGAAGTCCAGTTGATAATCCTCAGGGCATTGATTCCGTTTCTTCGCTCTGTAATGACAAGGTAATCTTTAAATATATCAAAATCCGATAAATAAATATCTTCACGGTGAGGAATGACTTCCTCCCAGTTTTCTTTTCCGTTACTGCTAATTTTGGTTTTCATTAACCGGAAATTCTTGGCTTTCCAGTTTGTGAGGATATAAAAATGATCATCATAGTGATCAATATGATACTCATGTTCTCTTTCTCTTGGCAGGAATACATTGAATTTTCCATCGGGATTACCAGCATCAATATAACGGTATTCATGGGATAATGTACTAAACGATCCAATCAGGATGTATTGTTTTGATTTGGTTTTAAAAACATAGGTATTGAAGGTTTCATCTTCCTCCGTAAAAACAACTTTATCCCTTCTTACATCCTCATTTAGCCGGTGTTTTCGAATCTGATGCGGCCTCAGGGTTTCCTCATCCTTCAGGGTATAAAAAAACGTCTGATTATCATTGGACCAGGCAACGCTGCCTGTAGTATTACTAATCTGGCTTTCAATAATTTCACCGGTATTCAGGTTCTTCACATGGATGGTGTATTTGCGCCGGCTGACGGTATCCACGCCAAATGCAAGCAATTTGTTATCCGGACTCACATTGACGCCTCCAATATTAAAATAGTCATATCCCGCTGCCATTTTATTGGCATCGATCATAATTTCTTCTTCATTGTCCATGCTCTCTTTTTTCCGGCAAAAAATAGGATATTCTTTTTCCTCCTCGTACCTGGTATAATAGTAATAACCATTCTCTTTAAAAGGGACTGATTCATCTTCCTGCTTAATCCTGCCTATGATTTCCTGGTATAATTCCTCCTGGAACTCTTCCGTATCGGCCAGCGCTGCCTTGGTATATTCATTTTCAGCTTCCAGGTATTTAATCACTTCCGGGTCTTCCCGGTCTTTTAGCCAGAAATAATGATCAATTCTTTTATCACCATGTATGGATAGCTCTTTGGGTATTTTTTTTGCATCCGGAGGATCAGGAAGTGTATTGTTGGTATTCATCTGCTGACAAGCGTTTATTAAAAACATTATTAAAATCAATTGTGCAATAATAGGCCAATTAAGCTGAAATGTAAAATATCTGTTTGTCATGATACCTAATATTTAATTAACGACTAAAAAATTCCTGTGTTTAAATAAAGAAACCACCGGCGACAGATAAACAATTTGGAAAAGTGTAAATGGTCTCAGTTAAATAAAATCTTAAATATAATTAAACAAAATGATTTATGCAACCCGATAATTTGGTTAAATCTTTACAATGAGAAAACCATCCAATTATTCTGAAGTGGGACTAAGCCACAATTAAAACGTTTAAAAACAATGAGTTACACTTTATTAGTGTATGGTAGAAAGTGACAAGAACAAGGCATGGACGCCTTAATTACCAGGAGTATACTCTTCGTAAATGACTGGTGCTTAAGGTGAACATAACCGAGTTATTGGCGCTATCTGCCAGTCGCTGTTTATACATGAGAGGTACATTCATTGAAACATACTATCTGCCAGTTGAAGCAATTCCTTTTTTTCCAAAATTTTATGCAAACCGCTCTCATATGCACACTTCATTATGGTCTCCTCTTTATGGAGTTTATTGATTACCTTTTCTTTAAAGGCATTCATTTCCGGTGTGCTTGCCAATATTCCATGCACAGCGAATGCAACAATCAATCCTTTGTTTACCTCTGTGTATATCTGATGTTTGTTTTCGTGGACATAACAATGGTTATTAATTGAATAATCCGGGGAATATCCAAAATTCCATTCCCATCTTCTGTATTTTTCATTAATCAATCGATTTATCCGGCTAATGTCAGCATTGCTAAACCGGTAATGGTAAGCATCATGGTATTCATTTTTTATTTGATTGTACATTGCCTTCATAAAGGCATGTATATCATACGAGCCGGGTATCAATGGCTCCAGATTCATTACCTCGCTTCTTACAGACTTCACGGCTTTGTCCCGGTATAATCCTTCTTTCGCTTTCAGCACTTCATTTAACTGTGTCAGATTTGAAGAATAAAGCATGGTACCATGATGCAAGATTCGTTTTTTATAGACATGTTCCGCGTTGCCTGAAATCTTTAGACCATCGACCCTGATGTCATTATTTCCTCCGAAATAGGCTTTGATATTGAACGCACTCAGCAAGCTGATAATGGGCTGGGTAAATCGCCTGAAATCGACCATTTTTCCTTCTTCTCCGTTTAGCACATAAGTAAAATTTATGTTACCAAGGTCATGATAAACGGTACCTCCTCCACTTAGCCGGCGAACCAGGTCGATGCCATTTTTTTTAAGAAACTCATAATTGATCTCCGCCAGGGTATTCTGATGTTTTCCGACAATGACCGAAGGCCTGTTGCGGTATAGCATAAAGCAATTCTCCGTAAATTCCCTGAGGAGGTATTCTTCAGAAGCAATATTAAAAAAGGGATTGATATTATCGTTTAAGATGATTCGCACATTCAAGTTTTTTATTTGTTTTACATAAAATAAAATAAAACAATTATAAATAATTTCCCGTAAATAATTGCAAAGGAATTATTATATTTGAATATGACTATTTTATGATGGATTCACATAAACAAAAAATATTGATTTTCACTTTTTTCATCGTTATTTTTGGTACGACTTTGGGATTAGAAAAAGTAAATGGTCAAAAATCCTATAAAGAAAAGCGAGAAAACATGGTGGAGAATCAGATAGCAGGCAGGGGAATAAATAATCCCAAAGTGCTGGCAGCGCTCAGGAAGGTCAAAAGGCACCTGTTCGTTCCGCAGGAGTATAGAGAGTATTCATACAACGACAGTCCTTTGCCCATAGGCGAAGGACAAACCATTTCACAACCGTACATTGTAGCATTGATGACTGAAATGCTTGACCTTGATGAAGATGATGTGGTGCTTGAAGTGGGAACCGGTTCAGGTTATCAGGCAGCCATCCTGGCGGAAATTTGCAAACAGGTATATACCATTGAAATATTTGAATATCTGGGTAATGCGGCTGAAAAAAGACTTAAAAGATTGGGTTATGAAAACATTGAAGTAAAGATAGGCGACGGTTTTAAAGGCTGGCCTGAACATGCCCCTTATGATGCCATTATTGTCACTGCAGCTCCATCTGAAGTCCCCGAGGCTTTAACAGAACAACTCAAGAAAGATGGAAAAATGGCCATACCAGTTGGGGATAAAACTGCACAAAATTTAATACTGCTTGAATACATCGATGATAAACTGGAGGTAACCAAGAAAGTACCGGTACGGTTTGTTCCCATGATAGATGAAGAAGGCCATCCTTATTGAATATCCAGTAAATAGTGAAATTAAGATAACTAACCAATTATTCTAAAGTGGTTTTAAGAAGGCGTCAAGAACAAGGCATGCAAGCCTTAAGTGCCAGGAGTTTACTAGTCGTAAATGACTGGTGCTTAAAGTAAGCATAAAGCAGTTATTGAGGTTTTCTTATAAATGAATAAATCCTTGTTGGACAAAATACTTATTAGTCCCGGGTATATCAGGTAGATATGCGCAAAACAAAGAATAGCTAACAAAAGAGTTACCTGTAAGGACTATCCTTGAATTTCATCTGTGATTACAATTAATCTAGATAAATCCAACAATGACATCATATAATCATGAAAAAATGTAACATTTTGCAGTTTTTTTCGGTAATATAATCAGTCGCTTTTCGTTAGTTAGGATTAGCGTTTATTTATTCCTTAGTTTAGGTTAATAAATAGTTAATAATTACTTCCCTTAATTAAAAGGTGTCTTATTTAAGGCACCTTTTATACTTATGTTCGAATATGTTAAACAATACCCAAAAAAATATATGTTAATAAAAAACTCCATTTATTAAATTGAAATGAATTAATTACATTTGTACAAATTATTATACAAATCACAATATAACTTATTAAATATCAATTACTTAATATAAAATTTATTGAAAATGTCAGAAAAAAAGTTTATTACGTGTGACGGGAATTATGCAGCTTCACATATTGCTTATATGTTCAGTGAAATTGCTGCCATTTATCCCATTACCCCATCTTCAACCATGGCAGAATATATTGATGAATGGGCTGCTTTTGGAAGGAAAAATATTTTTGGTGATCAGGTAGGCGTGAGTGAATTGCAGTCAGAAGGCGGAGCATCCGGAGCTGTTCATGGTTCTCTTCAGGCTGGTGCATTAACGTCCACTTTTACCGCGTCCCAGGGATTATTGTTAATGATTCCGAATATGTATAAGATTGCAGCCGAGCGTCTTCCGGGAGTTTTTCACGTCAGTGCCCGTTCAGTGGCCACACATGCCTTATCCATATTCGGCGATCATAGTGATATTTATGCCACCAGGCAGACCGGCTTTGCCATGCTTTCAAGCGGAAGCATTCAGCAAATCATGGATTTGGCCGGTGTTGCACATCTTTCAGCAATAAAGGCACGCATTCCTTTTCTTCATTTCTTTGATGGTTTCAGATCTTCCCATGAAATTCAAAAAATTGAAGCGCTTGAAAATGAAGACCTTGAAAGTTTAATAGATCAGCAATCACTATTATCTTTCCGTAATAATTCGCTCAATCCTGAGCATCCCGTTACCCGGGGTACTGCTCAAAATCCTGACATATTTTTTCAGGCCAGGGAAGCCATTAATCCATTTTATGAGCCCATACCCGACATTGTAGAAGGTTATATGCAGGAAATAAAAAAGTTAACCGGCAGAGAATATCATCCATTTACCTATTACGGAGCTCCTGATGCAGAGCGGATTATTGTCGCCATGACGACGGTAACGGAAACCGTTCGTGAAGTGGTGGATTATCTTAATAAAAAAGGAGAAAAAGTCGGATTAATAACCTGTCATTTGTACCGGCCTTTTTCAGCGAAATATTTCTTTAAGGTATTGCCGGAGTCAGTGAAAAGGATAGCTGTCCTCGACAGAACCAAGGAAATGGGTGCAAATGGAGAGCCTTTATATTTAGATATTCGCGACTTGTTTTATGACAAAGCAGATAAACCATTAATCGTTGGCGGAAGATATGGTTTAAGCTCCAAAGATACTACCCCGGCACAAATCGTTTCAGTATATGAAAACCTAAACCTTCCAGAGCCTAAAAATCAATTTACCATCGGCATCGTGGATGATGTGACATTTAAGTCCCTTCCCTATAAAGGCGAGGTAAATGTTGTGCCGGAGGGTACTTTTGAAGGAAAGTTTTACGGATTGGGTTCTGACGGTACCGTTGGTGCCAACAAAAACGCTATAAAAATTATTGGAGACAATACCAATAAATTTGCACAGGGGTATTTCCAGTATGATTCAAAAAAATCTGGTGGAATCACTATCTCCCACCTACGATTCGGCGATAATCCCATTCAGTCAACCTATTATGTTAATCACCCCGATTTTGTAGCCTGTCACGTTCCGGCTTATTTACGGAAGTATGATATGCTAAAAGGCATTAAACCTGGGGGTACCTTTCTTATCAACAGCATCTGGAATGCGGAAGAAACCAAAAACAGGTTGCCTGATCACATGAAGAAAACCCTGGCTGAAAAGAGCATTGGCACCTACATCATCAATGCCACGAAAATAGCGAATGAAATAGGGCTTGGTAACCGTACCAATACGATTATGCAATCAGCCTTCTTTAAAATTGCTGAAGTAATCCCATATGATCAGGCAGTGGATGAAATGAAGAAAGCCATTGTAAAAACCTTTGGCAGAAAAGGAGAAGAAATCGTTAATATGAACCACAAAGCAGTGGATGAAGGGGGCAACAATATTGAAAAACTGGAAATTCCTGAAGAATGGAAGAATATTGAAATTAAGGAAGATGGCGAAATGATGAAAGATGTTCCCGAATTCATATCCAAAGTGGTTGAACCCATCAATTTATTAAAAGGAGAAGATATACCGGTCAGCGCTTTCAGCGGCAGAGAAGACGGAACCTTTCCTCAAGGCACCACCCAGTATGAAAAACGGGGCATATCAGTGAACGTTCCGGAATGGATACCGGAAAATTGTATTCAGTGTAATCAATGCGCTTATGTTTGTCCGCATGCCGTTATCAGGCCGTTTTTACTGACAGACGAAGAGGCAGCTAATGCTCCCGAAGGTACTGTGACTGTCCAGGGAAAAGGCCCAATCAAAAATTATAAATACCGGATACAGATAAGTCCTTTGGACTGTACCGGTTGCTATAACTGTGTGGAAGTATGTCCGTCCAAGGAAAAAGCACTGGTAATGAAGTCACTTGATTCTCAGATGCATCAGCAGGAGTGCTGGGATTATATGCATAAAGAAGTGGGATACAAAGAAAATGCTGTGGATAAATTTAAAAATGTTAAAAACAGTCAGTTTGCTCAACCGCTGTTTGAATTCCATGGTGCATGTGCCGGATGTGGGGAAACACCCTATATTAAACTGATCACGCAGTTGTATGGTGACCGCATGATGATTGCCAATGCCACAGGGTGTTCATCCATTTATGGTGGTTCTGCTCCTGCAACGCCATATTGCACCAATCCGGAAGGTCACGGACCCGCATGGGCTAATTCACTGTTTGAAGACAATGCGGAGTATGGCTATGGAATGTACCTGGGGGTACAAAAGCTAAGAAAAAGAATTGCAGAGAAAATGGTCGATGCCCTCAATAACAACGGGATTTCAGATGATACCAAGGCCGCATTCCAGGAATGGATAGATGGAGGCATGGATGCAGAAAAATCGAAAACATCTTCCAAAAAAGTAATAGAGGCATGCGAGAAAGAAAAAAGTCCAGTGGCCAAAGAAATCCTGAATCTCAGACAGTATCTTGTGAAAAAATCAGTATGGGCATTTGGAGGTGACGGATGGGCCTATGATATTGGATACGGAGGCCTGGATCACGTCATTGCCACTGGGGATGATGTCAACATCCTGGTCATGGATACCGAAGTATATTCTAATACCGGCGGACAATCATCAAAGTCCACTTCTGTAGGAGCTGTCGCGAAATTTGCTGCTTCCGGAAAGAAAACCAAGAAGAAAGACCTTGGAATGATGGCCATGACCTATGGATATGTTTATGTAGCTCAGGTAGCCATGGGAGCTAGCCAGTCTCAGTTTATGAAAGCCCTTAAAGAAGCGGAAGCCTATCCCGGTCCATCTGTCATCATTGCCTATTCCCCATGTATCAATCATGGCATCAGAAAAGGAATGAGCAAGACACAGGAGGAAGAGAAACTGGCCGTAGAAGCAGGATATTGGCATTTATTCAGGTATAATCCTGATCTGGAAAAAGATGGTAAAAATCCATTTGTACTGGACTCTAAGGAACCACAATGGGATAAGTTTGATGAATTCTTAAAGGGAGAAGTCAGGTATACATCACTGATTAAATCTTTCCCGCAGGAAGCTGAAAAACTGTTTGAGCTGGCAAAAGAAAATGCCCAGTGGCGTTATAAAAGCTATCAAAGAATGGCCAATACAGAACAGGCAGCAGCAAAATAATGCATGGGCATAAAAAAAGGTGAACTGAAGCAAGAAAAGAATGATTTCTGATACATCATTAAAAGGTGGCATACCATTGTCACCTTTTTTTTTATTTTTGTAATTTATAATCATTTTAAATAAAGTAAAATTTGGGAAGGTTGATTGGTATAGATTTTGGTACGAAAAGAGTAGGTATAGCTGTTACGGATCCCTTAAAAATCAGTGCGCATGGCTTACAAACTGTTCACGCAAAAGATGCCATATCATTTATTAAAGACTATGCAAAAAATGAGAACATTGAAAAGTTTATTGTGGGTATGCCTAAAAAGTTAAATAACGAACCTTCTCAGTCAGCCGAGCAATTAAAACCTTTTATTGACAAATTGAAAGAACAATTGCCCGGAATTCCTGTTGAATATATCGATGAGCGTTTTACATCCAAAATGGCTCAGCAAACCATGGTAATGGCAGGACTAAAGAAGAAAAAACGGCAGGATAAAGCAATGGTTGATACAATTAGTGCAACCATCATTTTGCAATCCTATTTAGTGGCTTTAAGAAAACGTCAATAACTGCGTTATGCTCACCTTAAGCATCAGTCATTTACGACTAGTAAACTCCTGGCACTTAAGGCTCGCATGCCTTGTTTTTAACGCCTTCTTAGCGCCTTCTTTAGAATAATTTGTTCGTTTTCTTATAGTCACTATTTAAAAAGAAAAGTATAGTAGTTTTAAAAAAGAAAAGATCATGACTTATCCGGTATTTATTTATGGGTCACCCGTACTTAGAAAAAAAGCGGTGGAAATTGACAACAGTTTTGATCAACTGGATGAATTCCTGGAAAACATGTTTGAGACCATGGAAAAATCAGAAGGGGTAGGTTTGGCTGCTCCGCAGGTCGGCAGATCTCTCAGGGTTTTTGTAGTGGATTCCAATCCACTGGCAGAAGATGATCCCTCTCTCAGTGGTTTCAGAAAAGCGTTCATCAATCCTAAAATATTGGATTTTAGCGGGGAGGATAAAATATACCAGGAAGGTTGCTTAAGCATTCCCAATATCAGGGAAGAGGTCACCCGTCCGGAAAAAATAAAGATAGAATATTACGATCAGCAATTTCAAAAACATATTGAAGAATATGAGGGGACAAAAGCACGTATTATTCAGCATGAATATGATCATCTGGAAGGGATTTTATTTGTTGACAGGTTGAACGGGTTAAAGAAAAGATTACTCAAAAGCAAACTGCAGGCCATATCAAAAGGAAAATTTGAGGTAGAATATAAAGTAAAACTAGCCAGATAAAGAATATTTTTATTACCTTTAATGACAGGAAATAGAAATTGAATAAAAATCTCGATTCCTGTCATTATGATATCCCATCATGGATTAAAACACATTCCGGCATTCAGGCTTTTGATTCCTTTCATTACAGGGATAATCATTCAGCCAAATTTTCCAGCTTTTGCCCCTTACGTCAACTATTACTGGGTTTCGGTTTTTATATTATTTTTCGCACTTCTTCTTACCTTATTAAATCGCTCCTTTTACCTTCAATGGATGAACGGCCTATTCATTTTTCTTTTTTTGATGTTATCAGGAAGCTTATTGTTATCTCAAAAGCAGATGTATGAAAAAGTGCCTGATAAACAGGAAAAAGCACTCACATTCGGCAAAATCATCCATGAACCGGAAGAGAAAGAAAAATCAATAAAACTTATTTTAAATGCCCGGGTATTTTTAGATTCTTCCCAATATTCCCTTAAGAAATTATTGATCTATATTGAAAAAGACAGCTTATCGGACAAGCTTCAGCTTAATGATGGCCTATTCTTCGCCAGCTATATCAATACCCCTGAAAACAATGGCAATCCCCATGAATTTGATTACAAGAGGTACCTTTCCCATCACGGAATAAACTATCAGACTTATATTTCAGCCGGTAACTGGAAGAAAGTTCAAATCCAGGACCAAGAAATAATTAACCTCGTTCATTCAGCAAAAAAAATCAGAAAACTATTAATCCATGAACTACGCGCGCATCAATTCAGGGGAGATGAACTGGCAGTCGCTTCTGCTTTGTTACTGGGTAAAAAAGACTATATTGATGATAAGCTCCGGGATTCGTTTTCGTCCACCGGAGCCATGCATGTATTGGCAGTGAGCGGATTGCATGTTGGCATTATATTTCTTATCATCAATTTGGTTTTGAGGTTTATGGACAAAAATCCTGGAGCACAAAAGTTAAAATTCATCATCATTATTCTTGCCATCTGGGGTTTTGCTTTCATTACAGGATTATCGCCTTCAGTGAGCAGGGCATCTGTCATGTTTACCCTTTTAACAATTGGAAAGATGATGAACCGGGATGCCAATGTATATAATACCATTTTTTTCTCTGCTTTTTTGTTGTTGGTATGGAATCCCTATTTTATTTATGATGTGGGTTTTCAACTTTCCTATGCAGCCGTGTTAAGCATCATATATTTTCAACCACGGATTTACAGGTTGATGCCCATAAAATACCTCGCCATTGAGAAGGTATGGGCACTCATCACCGTTTCCCTTGCAGCCCAGCTTGGCACTTTGCCCATTGCCCTGTTTTATTTTCATCAGTTCCCCACGTATTTCATTCTTACAAACATCATAGTCATCCCCTTTGCTTTTATCATTCTAATCACCGGTGTGATCTTTTTTATATCCACTTTGTTTCCTGTTATTCCGGTGATAACAGGCAATATTTTACACCAAATGATTTTTTGGCTTAACACTTCAATATCATATATCCATGAACTTCCACATTCTTCCATAAAAAATATCAGTCTCCACGAAATGGATTTGATATTTCTGGGCATTTCCTATTTGTTTTTATTGATGTTTCTGGAAAGAAAAAAGATGTTGTACATAAGGTTTTTGATGACAACCATTGCCATATTATTGGCATTCAATTTGTATGAAAAAACCATTCAAAATGATCAGCGGAAAATAACGGTTTATCATGTCAATAAGCACCATGTGCTTGAATTGATGGAAGGAAGGCAAAGTATCCTTTTAAATGACATAAAAGAAAAGGATTTCGCTGAAAAAGCCAAATATTCAGTTAAAAACAATTGGAGACATCACGGAATTAATAAAAAGCAATTGCTCAATCCTTTTGCAATAAATGTTAACGATACACTACCAAGAAAAATGAAGCTCTCCACCCTTACCTCATTCAATGACAGCTATATTCTGAATTTTCAGGGAATCAGAATGGTTATTATAAAAGGCACAAGGCTTTTAGCACACAGATGTCGCTGCCGGCTCAAAGCTGATTATATCATTCTTACAGGAGACACCAAGTTTCCGGTGCAAAAACTAAAAGATTATTTTGATTATGAGATGGTAATACTGGACAGTTCGAATTCTTATTACTGGCGACAAAAAATTATAAGCAGGTTAAACAAGCTGGGAATTGACTATCATTCAATCCACCAGCATGGAGCTTATGAATTACGATTATAAACTTTATATTAAATAGTTCTTTTTGATTAAAAAAAAATATCATAACTTTCGTTATTAATTGAAGATTGATTTATTTTACAGCTTCGATTTTTTTTAAGAGGCCATTTATATGAGAATAATTGTTGCGGGTGCCAGTGATGTAGGAACGCATCTTGCAAAGATGTTAAGCAATGAGAATCATGACATTGTGGTTATCGACCCCAATGAAAGCAATTTAAAAAGCCTGGAGAACCTTGATATTATAACATTTCACGGTTCAGCCACCTCTTTTAACGTCTTAAAAGAAGCGAATATTAAGAGATCAGAGCTTTTTATCGCGGTTACCCAGTCGGAAGACACCAACATCACGGCAGCAATGCTGGGAAAGAAGCTTGGTGCTGCCAGGACGATTGCGCGAATCGACAATAAGGAGTATTTATTTCATGCCAATAAGGAATATTTTCAAAGCATTGGGGTGGATCACCTGATTTATCCGGAGAACATCGCTGTACGTGAATTGGTGAACCTGGTCAATCAAACCGGCACTGTTGATTTTGTTGATTTCACAGGGGGTAAATTATCTTTGTTTGCCGTCAAACTCAATGAGGAATCACCACTGCTCAACAAAACGCTCAATGATACCAGCATTCTTAATTCCGGCTATGAGTACAGGGTGGTGGCCATTACCAGGAACACCAGGACAATTATACCGAGGGGAAATGATGTTTTTGAGAGCAATGATTTATTATACATCATCTCCAGTCAGTCCGGTATCAAAGAACTGATGAAGATCTCAGGCAAGGAACAATATCAAACCAAAAACATTATGATTCTGGGGGGAAGTCGAATAGGCATTGGAGCTTCCGGACAGCTGGAAAGTCAGTTTAATGTCAAGCTCCTAGAGCAGGATAAGGAAAAATGCTTTAAACTGGCCGGGATATTGAACAATACCCTGATTGTGAATGGTGATGGTCGGAACATGAACCTTCTCTCCGAGGAAGGATTGCCCAATATGGATACATTTATTGCCGTCACGGGAAACTCTGAAACCAATATTTTATCGAGTCTGCTTGCCAAACAGCTTGGGGTGAAAAGGACCATTGCAGAAATTGAAAACTTCGATTATATCAATTTGGCAGAAAATATGGGCATTGATACCATTATTAACAAAAAAATAATAGCTGCCAGCAGAATTTTCAGATATACCAGAAGTAGAGAAGTCACCAATGTAAAATGTTTAACAGGAACCGATGCTGAAGTCATGGAATTTGTGGCAAAAAAAGGAGCCAGAGTAACCAAAAATAAACTGAATAGCGTAAATTTTCCTAAAGATTCTATAATAGGCGGGATTACACGGGGAAAATCGAGTTTTATTGCAACCGGTGATACAGAAATCAAGCCCAATGACCGGGTGGTGGTATTTGCGCTTCCATCTGCATTTAATAAACTGGAGAAAGTCTTTCACTAAATCAAAAAATTTTTAATTAATGATTAATTTCAGGATAATCTTCAAGTTACTGGGCTCCCTTTTGCTGCTTGAAGGATTATTTATGTCCATCACCATTCCGGTTTCATTGTATCATGGTGAAAACATGGTGCCTGAACTGCTTTTTTCTTCCCTAATCACTTTCATATCAGGCGTATTGCTATGGCTTTTGAACAGAAAAGCCAATATTAATTTCTCAAAAAGAGAAGGTTATATTATTGTTACCCTTGGGTGGATACTTTTTTCTTTCTTTGGTTGCATTCCTTTTTTGCTGACCCATTCTATCCCGCATTTCACGGATGCTTTTTTTGAGACCATCTCCGGTTTTACGACGACAGGAGCATCCGTGCTGAATGATATTGAATCCCTTCCGCATGCCATATTGTTGTGGCGCAGTATGACCCAGTGGCTGGGTGGTATGGGAATCATCGTCATGACATTGGCCATTTTACCGATATTAGGCATTGGAGGCATGCAGCTTTTTATTGCTGAAGTGCCTGGGATATCGCCGGACAAACTCCATCCGAGAGTGAAAGAAACAGCAAAAAGGTTATGGATTATATACATCATCTATACGTTTGCCGAAACCTTGCTGTTAAAAATAGGGGGAATGAGTTGGTTTGACGCAGTTTGTCATGCTTTTACCACCATGGCCAGCGGAGGCTATTCAACTTACCAGGCCAGCATAGCACATTTTAACTCTCCCTTCATAGAATATGTGATTATTGTTTTTATGTTCCTGGCCGGGACAAATTTCACCCTGTCCTATGCTGCCATGCATTTCAGATTCAGAAAAATATGGCAAAATGAAGAGTTTAGGTTTTATATCTCCTTCGTTGTCTTATTCACCATTGCTATATCCTTGGGTTTAACTTACATGCAGCAGGAAGTTTTTTCTGAAGCATTTCGCAAATCACTTTTTCAGGTAGTATCCATTATCACCACCACCGGATATGTAACGGCTGATTATTTATCCTGGGCACCCGTACTCACCTCCATGATATTCTTATTAATGTTTTTTGGCGGTTCAGCCGGGTCAACAGGCGGAGGAATAAAAATTGCCCGAATTGTCCTGCTGTTCAAAAACAGCTATCTTGAATTAAAAAGACAAATACATCCCAATGCGATTATACCTGTTCGGTTAAACAATAAAGCGGTTTCTAATCCGATTCTTTCCAATGTGCTTGCTTTTGTGGTTTTTTATTTGCTCATTACAGGCATTAGCATGATCATCATGGCTTCTTTGGGGCTGGATTTGGAGTCCTCACTGGGAACTGTGGCAGCAACACTTGGAAATGTTGGTCCGGGTATAGGTTCAGTTGGCCCGGCTGAAAACTTTCATCATATACCGGACATCGGAAAATGGTTCCTGTCCTTTCTGATGTTGCTGGGCCGTCTGGAATTGTTCACCGTGCTGATATTATTTACCGGAGCGTTTTGGAAGAAATAAATCGTAAAAAACACATACTAAATATGCCTAATCAAAAAAATTACAGTAATGGTTTTATTATAAAATGTGCCATTGAGTTCTCAGAGATGTCCCTTGAAACGGATATATATAGATTTATTGGTGAAAAATTACATGAACTGACCCATAAAATTGTTATCATTAATTCTTTTCTGCCTGAATCCTATCACCTGAAGACTGAGCATATCTTTGGTTATAAAGCGCTTGCCTTAAAAATTGCCCGTGGCATTGGTTATAATCCCCTTGGAAAAGAATACACCATACCACCAGAAGTCGCCCAACAAATATACAGCAATGAAATTATTAAAGTACCGTGTGGGCTGGATGAATTAACGTTTAACAAGTTAAGCGGAAGAAATGCCCGAATACTGGAAAAGGTGATCAGGCTGAATAAAATATATGTCACAGGTTTCACCAAAGGGAAAGATATTTATGGCAGTGCCATTATCATCATACGTAAAAATGAAATCCTTGAAAACCATGAAACGCTAAAGCTTTTTTCCAGACTTGCTTCGATTGCCCTGCAAAAGAGGAATTTAGAACTTTCGAATAAAGAAATAAACCGGAGACAGAATACCTTAATAGAAAACATCCATGACATGGTCTGCTTTAAAGATCAGCATGGTGAAAACATAATGATTAATAAAGCTTATGCTGAATTTGTCGGTCTAAAAAAAGAACAAATAATTGGAAAGAAAGATGAAGATATTTTTTTAAAACCAATTGCCGAAAAACGCCAAAAATCAGACAAAAAAGCAGAAATCAGCGAAGAAAAACAAAGAGAGGAAGAAATCATTGTTAACAAAACCGGGGAAAAGCGACATTTGGATACGATCAAAGCTCCCATCCTGAGTGAAAATGGTAAGTTTGAAGGAGTGGTCAGTGTAAGCCGGGATATCACTGAACTGATAGCACGTAAACATCAAATAAAAAAATCCGAGGAAGAAATATCGAAATTAAATCTTGCTGTAGAACAAAGCCCCTCCTCCATCCTGATAACAGATACCAAAGGAATCATTGAATACGTTAATCCCAGGTTTACAGAAGTTACGGGATATACCAAAGAAGAAGTCACCGGTAAAAAACCGAATATTTTAAAATCCGGAAGACATGGCAAGGAATTTTACAAAAACCTGTGGAATACAATCATTAATGGGAGAGAATGGCGGGGAGAGATAGAAAACAAAAAGAAAAGCGGGGAAATTTTCTGGGAACTTGCCTCCATCACCGGAATAAGAAACAACGAAGGTACCATCACCCAATACCTTGGCATTAAAGAAGACATCACGGAACGGAAAAAGGCGGAGCAAGAAATTATTGCGGCCAAAGAAAAGGCGGAAAACGCCGACAAGCTGAAAACGGCTTTTCTATCGAACATGTCCCATGAAATAAGAACCCCAATGAATGCCATCATCGGGTTTTCAGACTTGCTTAAAATGGGCAGTCTGGATCATGCCAAGCAGAATGAATTCATAGATTATATTAAAAGCAACGGCCAGATCCTTCTTCAACTTATCGATGACATCATTGATGTGGCCAAAATAGAATCTGATAATATCCGAATCGAAAAAATCAATTTTGATGTCAATGAAATGCTTGCGGAGCTCTATCAATCCTTTAAAAATAACAGTTCCATTGTTGCCTCGGAAGATATTGATTTCCGGCTTAACATTCCTGTAAATGAAAACATGATAATACACAATGATCCCATCCGCTTCAAGCAAATATTTACAAACCTGATAAACAACGCATTTAAATTTACCAAATCAGGATATATAGAATTTGGATATAAAATAAACAAGGATGATTCCCTTGTATTTTTCGTGGAAGATACCGGGATAGGCATGTCTGAGCAGTATCAAAAACAAATATTTGAGCGGTTTTCCCAGGTGGATGAATCCAATACCCGCGAGTTTGGAGGTGCCGGACTCGGACTGACCATTTCCAAAAACCTTGCCCATCTGATGGGAGGAGATATATGGGTTAAATCTAAAAAAGGGAAAGGTTCAGTTTTCATGTTTACCATTTCATCTGAACTTGAAAAAGCCAGGCAATCTCAACCAAAAAAAACCATCGAAAAGGAAACAGTTGAAAAATCATGGGAAGGTAAAAAAATAATGATTGTGGAAGACAATGAAGCCAATTATCTCTTCCTGAAAGAAATATTGTTAGAATATGAATGCCAGATTATCTGGGCAAAAGATGCCGAGGAAACCATTGAAAAATTCAGGGAGAATGCCGATTGTGATTTGATCCTGATGGATATTCGTTTGCCCGGAGGAAAGAACGGATATGATCTTACACGACAAATCAAATCAAACAATCCTCATATTCCTGTTATAGCACAGACGGCCTATGCCATGTCTAAAGAGAAAGATAACAGCATCAAAGCAGGTTGTGATGATTACTTGTCCAAACCCATTGACATCAATCAATTGCATAAAATATTAAAAAAATACTTAAACTAAAATGGACCGGGGAGTTACATATAATCTTCGTTTCCGAACAATTCTTTTTCCACGATTTCACAAATAATATGACCTATGATTATATGGGCTTCCTGAATTCTGGGGGTGTCATTGCTAGGAATATTAATTAAAAAGTCAGATAATTCTCTCAGCTCTCCCCCATCCTCTCCAGTGAATCCCACTGTAATTAATTCAATCTCATTGGCTGCTTCAAAGGCCTTCACCACATTTTTTGAATTACCGGAAGTAGAAAATCCCAGCATTACATCTCCCTTTTTCCCAACCCCTTTTACATACCTTGAATATATATCATCAAAAGAAAAATCATTGGCCACCGCAGTAATATAGGATGAATTGGTATGCAATGCCTCTGCCGGCAAGGGAGGGCGATCAAGGTAAAACCTGCCTGATAATTCTGCTGCCAGATGCTGGGCATCAGCCGCACTTCCTCCATTTCCGCAGAATAATACTTTATTGTCATGCCTGAAGCATTCAATGATGGATTCAGTAATATGCTCAATGGTAGCATTTAACGCTTCATCATCCATGAGCATTTGAACAATTTCTTGATGACTTTTAAAAATTTTATTTATCATAAGCTCGTTAAATTAATGCTGTGTAAAACAGCAATAACATTATTACTATTTTGAATTGATAATCAAAAACTAAATATTCTAAATTTCCATGACTTAGGGTTCATAAAGATAAAATAAAATTACATTTTTTTTATTAGTTTCGTTCATTATTAAATTGAAGAATTATTAACATTAATAAAGGTTAACGGAGGACGTAAAAAACATGAAAATGCATTTAGTATCAGGTGGTTGTGGATTTGTTGGACGCAACATGGTAAAGTATTTATTAAATCATACCAATGATAAAATTTTTGTTGTAGATGATTTGTCTATTGGAACTCATCCTTCAGAATGGCTTGAAAATTTTACTTCAAGAAAGGTTCAGGATGTAGAACTCATTGGTGCTGAAGAACGTATGTATTTCTGGAAAGGTGACTTCAGGGATTTGTTGTTTTTTTTTCGTGATAATCCGCGTTATATCCAGGAAAAGTATTCGCTGGATTTTGATAAATTTTCGGATGTATTTCATTTTGCAGCCATCGTTGGAGGGAGGGCAAAAATTGAAGGCAATCCCATGCAGGTGGCCCTGGATTTGTCCATTGACGCCGAGTTCTTTTACTGGGTTTGTCAACATCAACCGGACAGAGTGCTATATCCGAGTTCCAGTGCTGCTTATCCGGTGAACCTGCAAACCAGTGATGCTGCAGTAGCTTTAAAAGAAAAAGATATTGATTTTGAGGGTAACCTGGGAACACCGGATATGACATACGGATGGTCTAAACTTACCGGGGAATTCCTTGCACAGATTGCAGCCAGGCATTATGGGATTTCTGTGGTATGTATCAGGCCTTTTTCCGGATACGGAGAAGACCAGGACTTAACTTATCCCATTCCAGCCATAGCTGCCAGGGCAGCAAAAAAAGAAGATCCATTCGAAGTATGGGGCACCGGTAAGCAAGGCCGTGATTTTGTGCATATCGATGATGTCATTGAATTCATCATGTTCCTGCTTGACAATGTCAGTGACGGCTCTGCTTATAACATAGGTTCAGGCAAGCTGACTACCTTTTTGGAAATCATTGAATTATTTACAGGATTTGCAGGCTATAAGCCTGAAATAAAACCTTTGCTGGATAAACCGGTAGGTGTTCATTCCAGGTATGCGGATATGACTTATGTTGAAAACAAATTCGGATGGAAACCAAAGATTTCCGTGGAGGAAGGCATGAGAAGGGTCTATGATGCAGCGGTTAGAAGAATACTTTAAGCAGTGATTCAGTAAGCAGTAGGCAGTAAGCAGTAAGCAGTAAGCAGATTTTCTTTTTTAAAAATTATTGGGAGATTTGAATGAAAAGAATTGTAGTTTTCGGACCTGGTCCGCAATTTAAAGGCGGACTGGCCAATTATAACACATCCCTGGCAAAGGCGTTCGATAAAATCGAAGAAACGGAAGTCCATATTGTTTCCTGGACACAACAATATCCATCAATTATTCCAAGGGATTACATGGACAGAAAAAGCAAAAAGGACCAACTGGAAGGTACCAATATAAAAGTCCACTACGTGACCAATTATAATAATCCCTCCACCTGGAACAAGACTGTCCGCCTAATAAAATCAATCAATCCCGAAAAAGTAATCTTCCAGTGGTCCATTGCCATACAGGGATTACCCCTGGGTTATATAGCGAGAAAGTTGAAAAGTCGCACTCAGGTGAAAGTTTTCTTCGACCTGCATTTTGTAATTCAGAAAGAAGGAAGCATCATTGATAAAAGATTTACAAATTACGGAATCAAGCGCGCCGATGCATACATCGCCCATTCTTACAAAACCGGAAGGGAACTGGAAACCCTCTATCCAGAAAAAAAATTCTTTTATATTGAGTCTTTGAACCAAACCCATGCCGAATACCTGAAAGATGAGGACGGGAGGACCAATGCTAACAAGTCGGAAATACCCATCATAAAACTATATCATCCGGTTTATGATATGTTTACCCCCAACCCTGAATTTGATGTGGATGCACATAAAAACTCACTCGGTTTAAACCGCTATGTTTTTTTGTTTTTTGGATTTATACGAAAATACAAAGGACTGCATAATGCCATCCAAGCATTTGCCGAAATGGCAAAAAAGCGGGATGACATCTCCCTGCTTATAGTGGGGGAGTCATTTTGGAATACCCTGGACAAAAAGAAACTTTCCACAAAAATCAAAAAGTCCCTGTTCAATATAGCCAAGTCCCTGTTCTTAAAAAAGCAGGATGACGAAAAGGACTACAGGCCTTTGGATTTGATCCCTGAGCTGGGAATTGAAGACAAAACCACCATTATCAATGAATTTGTACCGAATGAAGAGGTGAATAAGTATTTTCAGGTAAGTGATGCCATTGTGCTGTATTATCTGACAGCTACTCCTTCGGGGGTTGAATCCATGGCATACAATTTTGATTTACCCATACTGGCCACGAAAGTCGGTCATTTTCCTGAGACCATCAAAGACGGATACAATGGCTACCTGGCTGAACCTGACAGCATTCATTCTATGGCTGAAGCCATGGAAAAAATCATCACCCATCCCATTGAAAAAGCCAATGTCGCAGAAAGCTCAAAAAACATGAGCTGGGAAAATTACGCCCGGGCGCTTTTGTAAGCAATTTAATTGGTGCCCGGGTAGAGCGGCTCATTACTTCGCCGCTCCCCCACAGATCCGTACGAGCGGATTTCCCGCATACGGTTCCTCTCAATTTGGTTTCGCTGAAAGATAAGAATGATAAATTTGGGGTTTTAGCAATGGGCACCAGTGGTTCACCAATTTGGAGAACCGCTCCCATGGCCAGATTGGTTTTCCTCCCCGCCTGTTTAGCCATTTATATAATAAAGCTTTTATCTGATGATAATAGCTGGCTAAGCGGCGGAAATTAAAAGTTATTCCATAATGATTGTAATATCCACGAAGTTTGGCATTTAAATCTCGGATAATAACCTTGATTTTATGATGCCTATTTCGTTTTTACCATTCTCCCATGGCTATCAAGGCATTCGAGTATTTCTTCTTGCTCGTTTAGCGTTTGAGGACAAGCATAACATAGAAAATGGACTTTACAGACACTAATAAGTTGTCCTAAGAAAACGTTAATAATGGCGTTAATTCAAACTTAAAATTGAGTGTTGTTTTTCATGCATAAAGCCCTATTTTTCAATATATTGCTATGTAAGATGGATCGCTGGGAAAAAAGCACCTTCCTCACCCGCGCTTATTAACGAAAACCAAAGAATTATTTAAAGAAAAGTTAACGCTTCGTTAACCTCTTTATTTCTCAATTAATGCACTTTTGCTACAAGTTTTTAATCTAATAACTAAAAATAATCATTATGAAAAAAAACATTTTCTTATTTATGGCAATCGCGTTAGCAATCTTCACGGCATGTGAGGAAGAAACAGACAATGGCCCTGGTTCGGAAGATAAAACAGGTGGTAATGTTGTTGTTACCAAGAATATTACCGAAAACACCACCTGGACCAAAGACAAAGTATATCAGCTGGGTGGCAGGATTGCCGTGGTTGACGGTGTTACACTGACCATTGAGGCTGGTACCATTATTAAAGGTGAAGCAGGTACAGGTGCCAATGCTACAGCACTTTTAGTTGCCCGTGGCGGTACACTTATGGCTGAAGGTACGGCAAGTGCCCCTATTATTTTTACATCGGTAGCCGATGAAATTAAACCTGCCGATATAGCAGCCGGCAACTTTGGCAGCCCTAACCTTGATCCGGATATTGACGGTTTATGGGGCGGTGTAATTGTTTTGGGCAAAGCCAAAATCTCAGCATCTAACAAAGATGGAGATTTAAGCCAGGTACAAATTGAAGGTATTCCTACTTCAGATGACAACGGACTTTAT
>CAYFUP010000007.1:0-1949 GCA_964346235.1 uncultured Bacteroidales bacterium
ATTTATTATTTATTTGAAATACAATGGTTTAACATAAAATTTATCACAGATGAACAAAGTGGGTTTAACCGGTGGGATTG
This sequence comes from uncultured Bacteroidales bacterium, assembly GCA_964346235.1. Lineage (GTDB taxonomy): Bacteria > Bacteroidota > Bacteroidia > Bacteroidales > CAYFUP01 > CAYFUP01. The sequence continues at coordinate 81 of CAYFUP010000007.1, forward strand.
GCAGTGGAAAGACCATTGTCGGCAAAGTTTTCGGAGAATTAGGAGTTCCGGTGTTTGAGGCGGATAAAGTATCAAAAGATATCTTGCATCATGACCAATCAATCAAGCAAGCAATCAGAAAAAGGTACGGAAATAGTGTATTTGATGGAGAAACTTTGGTGAACAAAGAACTGGCCAAGATAGTTTTCAATGATGAGGAAGAATTAAGTTTTATAAATGGCATGCTTCATCCTGAAGTTCACGAAGCATTTGATAAATGGACATCATATCACCGGGATTATCCATATGTGATTGAAGAAGCAGCCATTTTAATAGAATCAGGTGCATGGAAAAAAATGAATGTTATCATTTTGGTGATGGCACCGAAGGAGCTGAGAATCCAAAGAATTATGGATCGTGATCGTATTGACCGGGCAACCGTGATAGCCCGGATGAGGCATCAGTTATCCGATGAAGAAAAGGAGAAACAGTCAGATTTTACCATTATCAACGATGACAATTGTCTGGTGGTTCCACAGGTTTTGAAATTACATCAAGAATTAATATAATCAGCTTATGGCAAAATTTGGAAAATGGATAGGTGGTGGATTGGGATGGACCATATTAGGTCCCTTAGGGGGCTTACTGGGTTTTGTGCTGGGTTCATTATATGATGCAGGTTATGACAGCCTTAAACAAAGCATTCCCGGCAAAACCACAAAGGCAGACTTTACGTTCTCCCTGCTGGTGCTGGTAGCAGCTGTCATGAAGGCTGATGGAAAAGTCCTGAAGTCTGAACTGAATTATGTAAAACAATATTTTGTCAGAAACTTTGGGGAATCTTCAGCCAGGGAAGCCATGATTATTTTGCGCGATTTAATAAAACAAAACATTGAACTGCAGGAAGTTTCAACACAGATAGGCAGAAAAATGGATTATTCTTCAAGGCTTCATTTGGTGCATTTGTTGTTTGGTATTGCCAATGCGGATGGAAGCGTTAACAATCAGGAGATAGACATCATCAAAACCATCGCTTCTTATATGAACATCGGTCATAAGGATCTGGAATCAATTAAGTCCATGTTTATTAAAGATGTGGATTCGGCTTATAAAGTGCTGGAAGTTGATAAAAATGCGACCGATGAGGAGGTAAAAAAAGCGTATCGTAAAATGGCCATGAAGTTTCATCCCGACAAAGTAGAATATCTTGGAGATGATTTTAAAAAGATTGCCCATGAAAAATTTCGCAAGGTCAATGAGGCTTATGAGCAAATCAAGAAAAGACGGAATATTGCATGAAATAGTAGAAAACAAAATATTAGTAACCGAATATTTATATAAATAATTTTTTAATAACTATGCTTAAAGATATACTATCCATATCAGGAAAAGGGGGCCTGTATAAATATATCAGCCAGGGCAGAAATGGAATCATCGTTGAATCTTTGCATGATAAAAAACGAATCAACGCCACAGCGGCCGCCAAGATAAGCTCTCTGGAGGATATTTCGGTGTTTACCGAAGATGGGGAAGTCTCACTTGAAGAATTGTTTAAGAGAATAAAAGATAAGGAAAATAGCGGGCCGGCCATTAGTCATAAAGCTTCTAATGATGAGCTAAAGAAATATTTTGCTGAAATATTGCCAGAATATGACAGGGAAAGGGTGTATGTTTCGGATATTAAGAAAATTATCAACTGGTATAATATTTTACAGGGACTTGAAATGCTGGTTTTTTCTGAAAAAGATGATGACGCTGAACAGGTTGACTCAAAGGAAGATAAGAAGAGTGATGGCAATGAGCAGCCTGATTCAACCGAAGAAACGAAAGATAAAGACGCTGAATAGCCTGACTCTACCGAAGAAACGAAAGATGACAAACATTCCGCTC